>JABFXD010000713.1 GCA_013361925.1 Streptomyces sp.
GATGCGGCGTGCGCTGGTGGGCTCGCAGAAGCCGAGGTTGCGGACGAAGAACACCCGGCGTTCGTAGATGTGCTCGGCCGTGATCCGCTCGATCTCCGCGGTCAGCGACGGGGGGATCGGGCGGCCGAGGTACCGGGCGAGGGCGTGGGTGCAGATCGGTGACCGGTCGTACACCTGCACCGGGCCGGTGGCGGGGGCCGCCAGTTGCCGTGCCCTCTGCATCCCCACGATGTCGTCCAGGAACGAGGCCCGGGTCCATGGCTCATCCTCGCCCCGCGTCCGGGCCTCGGCGATGACGGCGGTGGCCGCCTCTTCCACGACCGGAAGGCCGAGGTCGGCCAGGCCGCGGAGGAGGGAGGTCTTTCCGGCGCCGGGGGTGCCGGTGAGGATGTATCGACGCATGGTCGCGCAGTTTAGGGGTGCTGGACCATCAACGGCCCGGGCACGCGGCTGACCGGCGGGAGCATGCCGCCGCCGGTCAGCCCGGAGCACCGGTGGTCAGCCGGAGTGCGCGATCAACTGGTCGCGCAGGTGCTGCCGTTGAGCGTGAAGGCGGTCGGTGCCGCGTTGGTCGCACCCTTGGCGCCGATGAAGCCGACGGTGACCGAGCCGGCGGCGGCGATGGTCGACGTGTACGAGGCGGGGGCCACGCTGACGTCGGCGCCGCTCTGGGTCGGGGTGCCGCCCCACATGTTGGAGATCGTCTGGCCGTTGGCGAAGGAGAAGCCGAGGGTCCAGCCGTTGATGGCGGTGGTGCCGGTGTTGCGGATGGTGATCTCGCCCTGGAAGCCGCCCGGCCACTCCCCCACGACCCGGTAGCCGACCGAGCAGTTGAGCACCGGGGCCTTGCCGGTCGTGACGTTCACGGTCGCCGAGCGGGCCGAGCGGTTGCCCGCCGCGTCCCGGGCGTAGACGGCGAAGGTGTAGGCGGTCTCCGCCGAAAGCCCGGTCACGGTCACCGAGTTGGTGGTGGAGGCGGCGACCTTGGTCTCGGTGCCGCCGCTGACACGGACGACGTCGTAACCGGCGACGGCCACGTTGTCGGTGGAGGCGGTCCAGGTGAGGCCCGCGGAGGTGGCCGTGACCGCGGAGGCGCTCGGGGTGCCGGGGGTCGTGGGCGCCTGGGTGTCGCCGGAGCCGCCACCGCCGTAGACGGTGGCTTCCTTGGCGGTCTGGGCGATGCCGTTGGTGCCGTTGAAGATGCGCTGGCCCCAGGAACTGAGCTGGTTGGGGTCGAAGTCGATCGCGAGGTCGAGGATCGGGTCGGTGTTGCCGCTCCACGACCAGGCCAGGTACCCGAGGTCGAGCTGCTCGGCGGTGGCCATCATGGTGTCCTCGTCCGGGTCGCCCCACTGGTCGGCCGGACCCCCGAACTCACCGATCAGGATGGGGAGTTTGGCGTTGACGAAGGCGTTGAGGTAGTCGGTGATCTCCGCGGCGGTGTCGAAGACGCTGTACATGTGGATCGAGAAGATCAGGTTGCCGGTGGTGTCGGCGTTGTAGACGCTCTGGGCGTTGGTGCGCATGACCTGCTGCCAGTCCTGGCCCCAGTTGGGCGCGTCCACCATGATCGTGTGCTCGAACCCGGCGTTGCGGAGCTTCTTGACCGCGGCGATGGTGGGATCGGTCCAGCCCTCGGGGCTGGTGTTGCCCCAGGGCTCGTTGCCGATGTTGATGATGATGTAGTTCTCCTGGCCCGCGAGCACGCTCTTCAGGCCGATCCAGTAGTCGGCGGCCTGGTCGAGCGTGCCGGCCGCGCTGTCCTCGCCGTAGCCGGTGGTGTCGTGCACCTCCAGGACGCAGATGAGCCGGTTGGCCTTGCACTGGGTGACAACGTTGGCAACGTCCGCCGCGGTGTTGGCGGTCCAGCGGTGACCGTCGGCCAGGACGACCCGGACGGCGTTGGCGCCGAGCGCCTTGATGTCGGAGAGCGACTGCGTCTCGTTCGGGTACCAGGTGTGGGCGTGGTTCACGCCGCGCATCACGAAATCGTTGCCGTTGCCTTCGAGCAGTCGGCCGTTGCTGATGTGGAGACCGGCGGCCTGGATGCCCGGCGGCTCGGCCTGGGCGTGGGCGGCGGCAGGCCAGAGCGCGCCCAGCAGGACGAGCCCGAGGAGGGCCGCCGCCAGACGGGCGAGGAGGCCCGATGTCGTCGTGCTCTTTCTTGTCGTGCTTCTTGTTCTTCTCACTGCGACTCCTGGGAGTGAGCGCCAAGAAACTCAGGCATGGGAGGAGGGTGTATGGGAGCGCTCCCATAAAGCCATCGCGCCAGGTACACGTCAAGAGAATGAGCAAAGACCTCTTAATGCGCCGCAGACTGTCGACACTATCGGGAATGACGAACGCCATCACCCTTGACCCCGCCGTAGTGTCGACACTAGGAATGGGGGTGAGCCGCACCGCGGTCTCGTACGACTGCCTTGAGAAGGGGGTCCCAGTGACCGGCAGGCTCTCCGGAAAGGTCGCTCTCGTCACCGGCGCGGGCGCCGGGATCGGACAGGGGTGCGCCCTGCTCTTCGCCGAACAGGGCGCGACCGTCGTCGGCTGCGACATCGACGCGGCAGCGGCGGAGCGGACCCGCGAGCTGGCGGCCGAACGCGGTCTGGGCCTCGACGTCCTGGCCCCGCTGGACATGACCGAACCCGAGGACGCCCGCCGGTTCGCCGACGAGGCGGCGGCCCGCCACGGGCGGATCGACGCGCTGGTGACGGCGGGCGCCGTCGCCCCGCACATGGCCCCGGCCGTCGCCATGGACTTCGACGCCCAGTGGACGCCCACGATGCGCGGCGAGGTCGACGTCGTCTTCCTGCCCGTACAGGCGGCATGGCCGCACATGGAGGCCTCCGGGGGCGGCTCGATCGTCAACTTCGCCTCGGTGAACGCCTTTCGCGGCAGCGGCACCTTCGGCATGGTGGCGCACTGCGCGGGCAAGGCCGCCGTACTCGGACTGACCCGGCAACTCGCGGTGGAGGGCGGGCCGTTGGGCATCCGCGCCAACACCGTCTCCCCCGGCATGGTCCGCACACCCGCCACCGAGTCGGCGGGGGCGCACGAGGGTGCGGCGCGCGAGACACTGCTCGCCCGGATCCCGCTGGGGCGCACCGGGACACCCGAGGACATCGCGTGGTGCGCGGTCTATCTGGCCTCGGACGAGGCCGCGTGGGTGACCGGCGGCAACTTCCCCGTCGACGGCGGAGTCCTGGCCAAGTGAGCGGCGCTCAGAGGTCGTTGGGCGCCGGAGACGGTGGCGGCGGGCGCACCGGGGAGGCCCGGCCGTCGGACTTCACGACTCCGTGCGGCGCTTGCGGGCCGGCTTGCGGACGGCCGCGTCCTGCTCCAGCTGCTCCTCCACCGCCCGCAGCGCCCGGACGGTCGCCCCCGCGATCAGGGCCGAGGCCAGCTCGCCGTCGCGCTCCTCGCAGGCCTGGAGCAGCCGTTCCTGGTCGTCGATGCTGTAGGCGAGCCGACCGGCGCGGGTCAGGCTGAGGTGGCGCAGCATCAGGGTGCGCAGGGCGAGTGAGTCCAGGATCTGCTTGAGCGTGCCGTTGCCGACGACCTCGGTCATCCGTTCCTGGAGCTGGACATGGGCCCAGAAGTAGGAGTCCACGTCGCCTGAGTCGGCCAGCTTGCGCATCCGCTCCACCCGGGCGCGCAGTTCGGTGAGTTGGGCGTCGGTGGCCCGCTCGACGAGGAGGCTCGCGAGCATCGCAAGGAGCTGCCGTCTGACCTGGTAGATGTCCCGGATGTCCTGGAGGGAGGGCGCGGCGACCCGGGGCCGGCGGCGCGCCTTCATCTCGACGAGGCCCTCCTGTTCGAGGAGCATCAGCGCCTCGCGGACGGGCGTACGGCTGGTGTCGAACCGGCGGGACAGCTCCACGCTGTTGAGGTCCTGTCCCGGTTCGAGGCGGCCCTCGATGATGCCCGCGCCGACCCATTCCGCGATCTGCGCCACGAGCGGTTCCCGGCGGTCCCGCAGCCGCAGGAGGCGTTCCAGCACCTCGTGCGTGTCCTGATCGGTCATCGGGCGCCTCTCCCTGCCTGCCACGGGCTCACAGCCGATTCAACGGTGTCGACACTATCTCATCCCTCCGCAAGCCCCTCCGGGGATCCCCCTTCACCTGTCGACAGACAGCGCTGTCTGCGGCTGTCTGTCGCTCAGCCACGCCAACCCGTCGTACGACGACCTATGGAGGACACATGAATCCGGACCGCACGCCCGTCGGGCTCAGCCGACGAGCGGTCGTCGGGGGCGCCCTCGCCGCGCTCGCCGTCACAGCCGCTGTCGAGGGCACGGCGACGGCCTCGGCGCAGAGCGAGCTGCCGTGGGAGCCCGTACCGGTGCCCGGGCAGGTGCCGGTGACCGAGTACCAGGTGCCCGTCGTCGGCGGTGGCAGCCTGTGGTGCTGGGACACCGGGGGCGACGGCGAGCCGGTGGTGCTGCTGCACCCGGGGTCCGGCAGCGGTGAGAGCTGGCCGTACCAGCAGCCGGTGCTGGCCGGGGCGGGCTTCCGGGTCGTCGCCTACTCGCGCCGGGGCGCGTACCGGTCGGTGGCCGGGACCAGGGCGGAGGCCGACACCGCCTCCGGGGACCTGGACGCCCTCGCCGACCATCTGGGCCTCGGCGCCTTCCATCTCTCCGGTTCGGCGGCGGGCGGCCCGGTCGCCCTCGACTACGCCCTGGCCCACGGCGACCGGCTGCTCAGCCTCACCGTGTCCGGCAGCGTGATGGGCATCCAGGACGCCGAGTACCAGGACCTGACCGCCGCGCTCCAGCCGGATCCGTTCGGGGACATGCCGGTCGAGTTCAAGGAGCTGGGCCCCTCGTACCGGGGCGGCGACCTGGCCGGGGTGGCCGCCTGGCTGGAGATCCACGAGCGGGCGAAAACCGCCGACTCCTTCCCGCAGTCGCTGGCGAACACGATCACCTGGGCGGCGCTGGAGACCCTCACCCTGCCCGTCCAGCTCATCACCGGCGACTCCGACTTGTACAGCCCGCCGTCGGTGATGCGGCTCAACGCCCAGCACCTCGCCGACGTCGAGACCCATGTCGTCACCGAGGCCGGCCACAATCCGCACTGGGAGCAGCCGGCCGCCTGGAACAGGCTCCTGATCCGGTTCCTGCGCCGCCACCGAACGCGTTCCTAGACGTCCAGGGCGACCAGGAAGCGGGACACCATGTTGTACGCCGCTACGGTCGCCGTCAGTTCGACCAGTTCCGCGTCGGTGAAGTCGGCGCGCAGGGCGGCGAACAGCTCGTCCGGGACCTGGACGTCACGGGTCATCGCGTCGGCGTAGCCGATGACCCGTCGACGTCGGGGGTCGAAGTCCGGTTCCGCGCGCCGCAGTTCGGTGAGGTCGGCGTCGGTGAGGCCGGCCCGGCGGGCGTCGGGTTCGTGGGCGCTCCACTCGTAGGCGGCGTGGTTGAGGACCGCGACCCGCAGCACCACCAGCTCCCGGATCGCCGGAGACAGTTCCATCCGGGTCCGGACGGCGCCGAGCAGGCTGTTCCAGCCATCGGCGAGTTGAGGGCTGTGCAGCAGCATGCGGTCGAGGGGGTGCAGGTCGCCGCCCCGGCGGGCGCGGATGCGTCCGGCGATCTCGCCGTTGCCGTCGGTGTCGGGGAGTCGGGCCATGCGGGGTCCTTTCAAGGGTTGTGAGAGTCACAGGGGGCGGGGGCAGCGGGCCAGGTGCCGCAGTGCCTCGATCCGGTCCACCTGACCGGCACTCACCGTGTCGCCGAAGACCATGGCCTCGGTTCCGGTGAAGGCGGGCCAGGGCGGGAGGCCGTCGCCGTTGGGGTCGCCCGTCGCGACGAAGCGGGTCCAGGTGTCCGCCATGGTGCGGGCCAGCTCGCGGTCGGTCGGGGTCCAGGGCCAGGGGCGGCAGTCCATGGTGTCGAGGGCGTAGGGGAGTTCGGCGGTGTGATGGACGCCGTAGGAGGGGAGTCCGTCACGTGGTGGTGCCAGGTCCAGGTCTGCGGGCAGGGGTGGGGTGCGCTCGAAGCGGTAGAGCCACGTCGGGGCCTTGGCCTGGTGGGCTGTCGCCCAGTGCCACACCGGGTATGTGAAGCGGCTCTCCCCGGTGAAGAGCCGTGCCGTGCGGCGGGCTTCGGCGCTGTCGCGGACGGGGTAGTGGTCGTCGGTGCCGGGTTCCACGGGGAGGCTCCGCAGGGCGTCCAGGGTGGAGTACACCGACCCCTCGTCGCTGTTGGTGCCGACCAGGAGGGGTACGGGGTGCTGGCGGCCGGTGGCGAAGACGTCGTCGGTGGGTTCGGTGAGGAAGCCGCCGTCGACGACGGGGCCGAAGTGCCCGGCGAGGACGAGTTCCGCTCCGTCGGTGCGGCGCAGGGCCGCGATGTCCCGGTGGCCGAACTGCGCGGCCCAGCGCAGCCCTTGCTTCTGTGCCGCGCGCTGTTCGGGCAGGGGGCCTTCCGCTCGTCCGATGCCCGAGGCGCTCTGGCCGAGGGCGGCGCGGAAGAGGGGGCGGGCCGCGGGGGCGGCCATGAGGTGGCAGACGTGGGCGGCTCCGGCGGAATTTCCGGCGAGGGTGACCCGGTCGGGGTCGCCGCCGAAGGCCGCGATGTTCTCCCGGACCCAGGTGAGGGCGGCGAGGATGTCGAGGAGACCGTAGTTGCCGGAGGCTCCCTCGGGGTCCTCGGCGGCCAGTTCCGGGTGGGCGAGGAAGCCGAGGGCGCCGAGCCGGTGGTTGAGGGTGACGACGACGAGGCCGCGGCGGGCCATCGCCCGGCCGTCATGGATCTCCTGGCCGCCGTGGCCGTAGCGGTTGCCCCCGCCGTGGATCCACACCATCACCGGCAGTCCGCCGCCGGCGTCCGGGGTCCAGACGTTGAGGTAGAGGCAGTCCTCGCTCATCACCAGGGCCCGCCGGTCGGCGAAGTCGGTGTGGTACATGATCGAGTCGCGGGGTGGCTGCGGCTGGAGGGGTGCGGGTCCGAAGGTGTCCGCGCGGCGCTCGCCGTCCCAGCCCCGGGTCGGCCGCGGCGGGCGCCAGCGCAGGTCACCGATGGGTGGTGCGGCGAACGGGATGCCCTTGAACACGGCCACCCCGTCCTGCCGCTCCCCCACGAGCCGCCCGCCGGACGTCCGTGCCCTGATCATGCCGGCGCCTTGTGCAGCCGGCCGTCCTTCATGACGACCGTCAGCCGGTGGCGGTCCTGGAGGAGGGCGATGTCCGCCAGCGGATCCCCGTCGACGAGCACGAGGTCGGCGAGGAACCCCTCGCGGATCAGGCCCAGTTCGTCACCCATGCCCATGATCTGGCCGCCGTGGAAGGTCGCGGCGCGCAGCGCCTGGGCCGGGGTGAAGCCGAACCAGTCGACGAGGAGTTCGAGGTCCTTCAGATTGCGGCCGACCGGGTTCCAGGCGAAGCCGTAGTCGCCGCCGGGGAGGACCCTGATGCCGCGGCGGACGAGTTCGGGTACCACCTGGCGTACGGCTGCCGCGGTCGCCTCGACCTCCATGCCGGGCTCGGGTTCGCCGCCGGACTCGTGGAGGTTGGCGTGGATGATGCCGGGGGTGGGGGCGACGAAGAGGCGGTCGCGGGCCGCTTCGAGGAGGTCGAGGGCTTCGTCGTCGGCGAAGGTGCAGTGGTAGACCGCCCGGATGCCGTGGCGTACGGCCATCTTGATCGAGTCGGCGGCATGGGCGTGGGCGGTGAGCCAGACGCCGTGCTGGTCGGCGGCCCGCGCGGCGGCGGCGACCTCCTCGTCGGTGAACTGCACGATCCGCGAGGTGCCCTGGACGACGGCGCTCTCGCCGGAGAGCGACAACTTGACGATGTCGACGTCGAGTTCGGCCATCTCGGTGACGAAGCGGGAGACCGATTGCGGGTCGGAGGCGCGTCCGTCGATGCCGGGGAAGTCGTAGACCCCGGGCTCCACCATGCCCGCGCTGCCTTCCCAGGAGGCGGCCTTGAGACGGGGGCCCGGCATCCAGCCCTCGGTGAAGGCCTTGCGGGCTGCGGTCTCGGTACGGGGGAGCCTGTTGCCGCCGGAGTAGGCGCTGGTGATGCCGTGGTCGAGCAGGACGCGCCCGGCGTGGGCGACGAGCAGGGCCTTCTCCTCGTCGGGTTCGTCGCGTCGCGGGGAACGGTGTTCCACGGTGGAGCCGAAGCCGAGGTGGGCGTGGGCGTCGACCAGCCCGGGCAGCAGGGTGCCGCCCGCTCCGTCGATCATCCGGGCGTCTGCGCGCAGATCGCGGGGGAGGCGGTCGGTGACGGCGATGATGCGGTTGCCTTCGACGAGGACCTCGGCCGGGAAGGGGTCCCGTCCGGTGCCGTCGAAGACGCGGACGTCGGTGAAGAGGGTACGGGTCATCAGGTCGCGCGCCTCCGGAAGGTGTGCCGCATCTCCCCCACCCCGCCGATCCGGCTGACGAGTTCGTCGTCCGGCGTGAGGAACCGCTGGGGCGAGCGCCGGTTGCCGACTCCGGCCGGGGTGCCCGTGAAGATCAGGTCGCCGGGCAGCAGGGTGCAGAACTCACTGAGGTAGGACACGAGTCGGGGAATCGGGAAGATCATGTCGCTGGTGCGGTCGTGCTGGACGATCTCGCCGTTGAGCTCGCAGGTCAGCTCCAGGTCGTCCGGGTCGTCGACCTCGTCGAGGCTGACGAGGGCGGGCCCGAGGGGGCCGAAGCCGGGGTGCGACTTGGCGAGGGAGAACTGGGCGGGACTGCCCGCGAGTTGGGCGAGCCGCTCGGACAGGTCCTGGCCGACGGTCAGGGCGACGACCGGCTCCCAGCCCTTCTCGACCGGGACGTTCCGTGCCTCGTGGCCGATGACGGCGACGAGTTCGAGCTCCCAGTCGACATGGCCCGGCGGGAGTTCGACCGTGGCGTACGGCCCGGTGAGACAGGTGGGGAACTTGGTGAAGACGAGAGGTGCGGTGGGTTCCCCGTAGCCCGCCTCGGCCGTGTGGGGACGGTAGTTGAGGGCGACGGCGAAGATCTGGCGGGGGGCCGGGACCGGCGCCTGGAGGTCGGAGGGGTCGTAGGGGCGGGCGCCCGTGGCGTGGGCGGACCACTCGCGCAGGTCGTCCCAGCGGGCGAAGAGGTCGGCCGCCAGGTCGGCGGGGACGTCGATGGCGCCGTCCTCGATCAACAGCACCGGACGGCCGTCGAGTTGTGCGATGCGCATGGCTCTCAGACCGTCCACTGCTCGGCGGGCGGCTCGTCCTCGCCGTACGCGTCGTACCAGGAGACCACCGGGTTGCGCAGCACGCCGAGGCCCTCGATCTCTGCCTCGACCACGTCCCCGGGCTTGAGGTAGTTCGCGAAGGGGTCCTCGGTGCTCGCGGCGACGCCGGCGATCGTTCCGGTGGTGATGATGTCGCCCGCACTGTAGGTCTGCGGGGAGTGATGGGCGACCAGTTGCGGTATCGACACCGACATGCGGGCGGTGTTGGACTTCTGGCGGACGTCGCCGTTGACCCGCAGCTCCATGTCGAGGTCATGGGGGTCGTCGATCTCGTCGGCGGTCACGATGTACGGGCCGATCGGGCAGAACGTCTCGATGGCCTTGGAGAAGGAGAAGACGCCGGACTCCATCTCCTTGCGCTGGATGTCCCGTGCGGTGATGTCGTTGAAGACGAGGTATCCGGCGATGTGCTCGACCGCCTGCTCCGCGCTGAAGAATCTGCCGGGCCGGCCGATGATCACAGCGAGTTCGAGCTCGTAGTCGAGTTCCCGGGTCAGGTGCGCCGGGTACACGATCGGCTCGTCCGGGCCGATGACGGCGTCGACGTTCTGGAAGAACACGATGCCCTTGTTGACCGGGTGGGACCAGTCGACACGGACCAGGTCCTCGTGGTGCTCACGGAAGTTGCCGGCCGTGTGGAAGAACTTCTTCGGCACGATCGGCGCCCGCAGCCGCACCTCGCCCAGCGCGAACGTCCGCCCGGTCTCGGCCACTTGGCCCTCACGCTCGAAGAACGCCCGGGTCGAGGGCACGTCCAGCTCGACCACCGTGTCGCCGTCGATCCGGCCGACAAGCCCGTCGTCGAATGTCACCAGCTTCATCAGACCTCCCTAACTGTCGACACTCAGCCTGCCCAGGACGTCTTTGATCGTCAATAGCTGCGCCAAGTGTGGACACAATTCATGGCCGTGGCCTAAGTTCCAGAGCATGCGCACTACATGGGACTTCACAGGCACCCGGGCGCTGGTCGCCGGTGCGGGCGGGATCGGGGCGGTGATCGCCTCGGAACTCGACGCGGCGGGCGCCTCGGTGGTCGTCCTCGACGTCGACGAGCAACGGCTCCCGGAGAACGGCATCGCCGCGGATCTGACCTCCCCGGACGCCTGCCGCGCAGCCGTCACCGAGGCCCGTCAACTCCTCGGCGGAATCGATGTGTTCGTGCACGCGATCGGCGTCAACGACCGCCGCCCGGTACTGGAGACGCCGGACGAGGTGTGGGACCGGCTCATCGCCGTCAACCTCACGAGCGCTTTCCACTTGGGCAAGGCGGTCGGTGAGGTCATGGTGTCCGGCGGTCACGGGCGGATCGTCTATCTCTCCTCCGTCTCCGGTCTGCTCGCCCACCAGCACCACGCCCCGTACGCCGCGACCAAGGGCGGGGTCAACCAGCTGCTGCGGGTCATGGCCCGGGAATGGGCGCCGCACGGCGTGACCGTCAACGCGGTCGCGCCCGGCTACACCGAGACCGACCTCACCCGCGAGTACCTCGCGACCCCCGGCATGCGCGCCTCGATGGAGGGGCTGGTCCCGGCCGGGCGGCTGGGCCGCCCCGAGGACCTCACCGGGCCGGTGCTCTTCCTCGCCTCCGCCGAGTCGGCGTTCGTCACCGGGCAGGTGCTGTACGTCGACGGTGGCCGGACTCTCGTATGAACACCCCTTTTGCAGCAAGCGACGTCACGATCGGAGCCCGTATGACCCCCGTCCCCGGCCGCTTCGCCGGCAAGACCGTCCTCGTCACCGGTGCCGGTACCGGATTCGGTGCCGAGATCGCCGTACGGGCCGCGCAGGAGGGCGCCGACGTCGCCGTCCACTACCGGCGGTCCCGCGCGGGCGCCGAGGCGACCGCCGAACGCGTCGCCGCGCTCGGCCGCAAGGCGTTCGTCGTGTCGGCCGACATCGCCGAGCACGAGCAGATCAAGCGGCTGGCCGACGAGGTGTGGGCCCGCTTCGGGCGGCTCGACGTGGCCGTCAACAACGTCGGTGACGTGGCCCGCGAGCAGATGTCCTGGCGGGACATCACCGAGGAGTCCATCGATCACGTCCTCGCCGTGGATGTGAAGGGCACGCTGCTGTGCACACATGAGTTCGGGGCGCGGATGCTGGAGCAGGAGGGCGGGGGTGCGATCGTCAACGTGGGGTCCACCGTTGTCGTGCGCGGTAGCGCGCGGGCGCCTCAGTACGCCGCCGCCAAGTACGGGATCATCGGGCTGACCAAGTCGTATGCCCATGCGTTCGCGCCGGCGGTACGGGTGAACGTGTTCGCGCCGGGGTTCATCGAGACGGAGGCGACGCTCGGGCGGGAGGACTGGAAGGGTGGGCGGGGCGAGGTGTTGCGTGACGCTACGCCCATGGGGCGGATTCCGGGGCCGGCGGAGTTGGCGGGGGCTGCGTTGTTTCTGGCGACGGAGGATGCGCAGCACATCACTGGTGGGTTCCTGGTGGCCGATGGCGGCTACAACATGATCGGGGCCTAGAGGGCTCGGGTTTGGCTGCGGGTTTGTGGGGGCGGGTCGCGCAGTTCCCCGCGCCCCTTTGGGCCGGCTGCTCAGCCCTTCTCGACAAGTTCCGGCCCCCGGGAGATGGTTCGCATCCCGGGGGCCGGATATCTGTCGTCTGTTACGCCACCATCAGGGTCAGCGCGCCCGTGTAGCTGTTGCCCGGGGTGATGGCTGTCGCCGTGCCGTTGACCGTCAGGGTTGCCGTCTTGCCTGACGGGGCCTCTATCGCCGCGTCCGACGCCAGGGTCAGGGCGCTCAGGTACGACGTTCCCGTCACCGTCCACGTGGAGCCGGCGCCCAGCGTGACCAGGACGCCGTTGTTGACCACCGCGCTCGGGGTGTTGGTGACCTCGCTGATCTCGCGGTATTCCGCCGAGGTGATCGTCGAGACGCTGTGCTTGGCCGTCGTCGCCGAGATGACGCCCTCTACCGTCGAGCCGGTGAAGGTGAGGTTCAGGTTCTGGCCCTGGAGGCTTCCGGTGCCGCCGCCCCAGACGGAGTTGTAGAAGTCGCCCTTGAGGTCGATGTCGGTGAAGGCGCCCTTCGCGTCGGTGGACTGGGCGCTGGTGGTGACCCAGGTCGAGGACCTGGTCGGGGAGCCGGTGGGCTCGGTGTACGTGCCGATGGTCTCCGTCTTCCACGGCTTGCCCGACACCGAGATGCTGCTGGGGCGGTCGGTGTCCATGAGCTGGAAGATCACGCCGTTCCCGGCGTTGATGGCCGCCCCGTCGGAGCCGTCCACCGTGACCGAGCCCGCGACCGCCTTGCACATGAACGCCGTCTTGCCCGTGTTGACCTGGGTGCCGCCGTCGATGGTGACCGAGCCGGCCGCGTACCACAGGACCATGAAGCGTCCTGCGTTCACCTCGGTGGACCTCACCGGGAGCTTGTACAACTCGGCGGTGGTCAGGCCGAGTTCCAGTGAGGTGTTGAGCGCGGCCACGGCGGTCCTGGTGCTGTCGCCGTAGTGGGCCGAGGCGCCCCAGTGGATGAGGGCGTAGTCGCCGACGTCGAAGGTACAGCCGAGGAAGTGTTCGGTGACGTTGCCGATGGCGTAACTGCCGTAGCCCTGGCCTCCGGTGTTGGCGATGGTGGAGTTGATGGCGGTGAGGGTGCAGTAGCTGCCGCCGTCGACCGAGAGGGCTCCCCATTTCTCCGAGGAGATGGTGGAGTTGATGTACGACGCCTTGGTGCTCGTGCCCAGCAGGTTGGTGGTGCGGACGTTGCCGGACAGGCCCAGCATCCACGGCACGGTGATCATGTAGCGGGTGTCGCCGGTGCCCGCGGTCGGGTACTCGTCGGGGACGGTGCCGTCGGCGCAGTGCAGGCTGGAGTTCTTGACGATGACGTGGGCGGTGGCGTCGGCGATGACCGCGGTACGGACCACGCCCTCGTTGCTGATGGTGGCGCCGTCCAGGACGAGGGTGGTGCCCGCTCCGGTGCCGACCACGGAGGCGCCGTAGCCGATGAAGTCGCAGCGGCCGTTGCCGGCGAAGGCGATCTTCGGGTCGGTGAGGGTGTAGGTGCCGCCGCCGGTGACGTAGACGCCGTTGAACGCCTCACCGTCGGAGAGGAGTTGGATGTTGGTGGCGGCGGTGTCGGTGACCTTGCCGCCGCGTACGTCGGAGGGGACCGACCTGGACTCGTCGACCCCGTCGGCGTCGACGTAGATCGCCTGCCGGAAGGGGAAGGTGAGGTCGCTGTAGGCGAGGTCGTTGGCCTCGGCGACGGTGAGGACGATCGTGCCGCGGTAGGTGCCGGCGGCGATCGCGGTGGCCGCTCCCCCGTAGCCGTCGGTGAGTTCGGCGAGCCGGGCGCCGGTCTCCACGCCGTTGACGGTGAGGGTGAGGCTGTAGCCGTCGGGGACGGTGATGACGCCGCCCTCGGCGATGGTGAGGCGGGACGCGGTGGTCGTCTCGGTCAGTTCCAGGGTCTCCCCGGAGCCGACGTTGATGCGGTTCCCGGCCTTCGAGGCGGCGTGCGCACTCGCGGGGACGATGAGCGTGGGTGCCATGGCGGCGGCGACCGCCACGAGCAGCGCGCGGGGACGGGCCCGGTAGGTGACCTCGGGGCCTTGCGTGCCGGTGCTTGTCACGTGAACTCCCTTGTTCTCAGTGGTTTACAGGCATGGCTGACCGCCGGGGGGGGGCGGTCGGCCGGGTGAGGGGGAGCTGAACCGGACGGTCAGGGGGCCCGGTTGATCAGCTCGATGAGATTGCCGAACGGGTCGGCGACGAACGCCATACGGGCGTCCGGGCGGGGCGCCGGGCACGGGCGCATCCGTACGGCCGCGCCCGCGGCGACGAGCCGGGCGTACTCGGTGTCGACCTCGGCGGCGGTGTCGACACTCAGGCACAGGTGGCCGTAGCCGAGTGTGCCCGCCGCCTCCAGCGGGCCGTCGGCCGTCAGGCCCGGCACGGCGTCCGGGCGATGCAGCAACTCCACGCGGTACCCGGTGGCATGACGAAGCATCACACCGCGCAGGCCGGTGCCGGGGACGGAGAACGCGCGCTCCTCCGTGAGGTGCAGGGCGGTGCGGTACCAGCGGGTGGCGGCCTCCAGGTCGGGGACGGAGATCCCTATGTGGTCCAGCCTCACTGGCGGGCCGATTCCGGGCCGGCCGGCACCTTCTCGCCGCGGATCTGTGCGAGCACCCGCGTGCGGAGTTCGGCGAAGCGGGGGTCGGCCCGGGTCGTCAGCTGATCGCGGTCGTCGCCGAGGGGGACGGCGAGGTTGTCGAGGACGGCGGTGGGTTTCCCGCCGAGCACGATGACACGGTCGCCCAGGTAGACGGCCTCGTCGATGTCATGGGTGACCACGACGACCGTGATGCCGAGCCGTCGGCGCAGTTGCAGGGTGAGGTCCTCCAGGTCGAAGCGGGACTGGGCGTCGACCGAGCCGAACGGTTCGTCCATCAGCAGCACCGGGGCGTCGTACGCCAGACCGCGCGCGATCGCCACCCGCTGCTGCATACCGCCGGACAGCTGCCACGGGTACTTCTCGCCGACGTCCTGGAGGCCGACCGCCGCCAGACACTCCAGCGCCCGGCGCCTGCGGACCGCCTTCTTCACGCCCCGGCCCTGGAGCGGGAAGGCGACGTTGTCCCAGACGCGCAGCCACGGCAGCAGGGAGCCGCGGTAGTCCTGGGACACCACGGCGATGTCGGCATGCGGTGCGGTGAGCGGCTGGTCACCGTAGCGGACCCGGCCCCCGGTCGGCGGGGTGAGTCCGGCCAGGCAGCGCAGGAGCGTGGTCTTGCCCGCGCCGGACGGCCCGACCAGGCACACCGCCTCCCCCGGATCCACACGCAGGGACAGCCCGTCCAGCACCCGGTGCGCCCCGAAGCTCATGGAGAGGTCCTCGACGTACAGGCTCGATCCGCGGCTCATACGACGACTCCGTTGCTCTTCTCGAAACTCGTGGCGGGCAGCGTCCGCGGGGCACGTTCACGCGGGGCACGCTGGTGGTACCAGCCCAGGAGACGGTGTTCGACCAGCAGGAGCAGCACGCTGAGGGCATAGCCGACGATGCCGATCAGGATGGTTCCGGCCCAGGTCTCGGCGACGTGGAAGCTGGAGCCGCTCCGGAGGATGAAGTTGCCGAGCCCGATCGGTGATCCGTAGATCTCGCTGACGACCATGAGGACGACGGCGATGGACAGGGCGACGCGGACGCCGGCGAGGATCTGGGGCAGGGCGCCCGGCAGGATCACCCGGCGGAACCTCAGTGGCCAGGGGATGCGATAGCCGCGGGCGGTCTCGTGCACGGCGGGGCCGATGGACCGTACGCCGCTGATGGTGTTGAGCAGGATGGGCCACACGGAACCGAGGAAGATCAGGAAGACCTTCGGTCCGGAGCCGATGCCCAGGGTGAGGATGATGACGGGCACGAAGCCCACGGTGGGGGTGGCGCGGGCGAAGTCGAGCAGGGGGCCCGTGGCCAGGCGCAGGGTGCGGACCTCCCCGATGACCAAGCCTGCTCCCACCCCCACCGCGGTCGCGAGGGCGAGGCCGAGCACGATGTTGCGCAGGCTGAACAGCAGGTCCTCGACGAGGTCACCGTGGGCGAGTTCGTGCCACAGGGCGGCGAGGACCTCGGTGAGGGGCGGGAAGTAGAAGCTGGTGCTGCCCGCGGTGACGACGAGGAGGACGACGAACACCAGGGCGGGCAGCCACAGTTGGCGCAGGATCGGTTTCCACGGCAGGACGCGCGGCCCCGGTCGGCGCGGCTTCGGTTTCCATGGCATGGCCTGCTACTCCTCTCCGGCGTGGGCGGGCGGGCGCCAGCGCAGCAGGCGGCGTTCCGCCCTCTGGGCGAGCAGGGTGATCGTGTAGCCGATGGCGCCGGCGGTCAGGATGTAGGCGTACGCCTCGGCGGAGGCGCCCGCCTGCTGGGACTCCATGATCATGTGGCCCATGCCGGGCAGCGTGGTGAGCACCTCGACGCCGATGGAGACCAGCACCGAGGTGGTCGCCGCCAGGCGCAGCCCCGTCATGATGGACGGGGCCGCCGCCGGCAGCACGACCCGGCGCATCCGCAGCATCCGGGGGATGCGGTAGCCGCGCACCGTCTCGTGCACGGACTGGCTCACGCTGCGGGCCCCGTACTGGGCCTGGAGCAGGACCGGGAAGACGCAGGCGAGGAAGACGACCGTCGCCTTCATGCCCGGGGTCGAGCCGAGGACCAGCAGGAACACCGGCAGGAGGGCGATCACCGGGAAGGAGCGGAGGATCTCCATGAGCAGCCGGGACGATTCCTCCGCCGCCGCGTACACGCCGGTGACCAGTCCGACCGGGATGCCTACGGCGATGGCCACGAGGAGTCCGGTGACCGCGCCGCGCAGCGTCTCCCCCGTCGCCTGCCAGAAGGCGCCGCTGCCGAGGAGGTCACCGAGGGCGGCGGCCACCGACGCCGGGCCGGGCAGCGCGGTCGAACTGACCAGGCCGACCGCGGCGATCAGCGCCCACAGCAGCGACACGGCGGCCAGTGCGCCGAGTTGCAGCAGCCGTACCTTGACCATGGGCGCTACTCCCCGGCCGTGGTCGGGGCCTGGTCCCAGTAGAGGGCGTCGTCCTTGGGCTCCTTGTCGAGGAGATCGAACGCGTGCATCTTCGTGATGACGGTGCGCATCACGGTCGTGTTGAGGGTCCTGTCGTAGTAGTTGGTGTCGTGGGCGTCGATGAAGTCGGCCGGGACCTGGGTGTACTTCTTGTCGATCGCCTTCACCGCCGAGGGGTTGGCGTTGGCGTAGGTGATGGCCCTGGCGACGGCGTCGATGAACTTCTTCGCGGTGTCCTCGTTCTTGGCCAGGTACTCCTGGCTGGAGAACAGCAGGCCCTGGACCATGCCGGGCACGTCGTTCATGCCGTTGCCGATGGAGCGCAGTCCGCTGTCGAGGCCGGCGAAGTAGAAGGGGCCGAAGGAGAAGACCGCGTCGGTCTTGCCGGAGGTGGCGGCGTCGGTGAGCGAAGTGGTCGGCAGAGCGACGAACTTGACCTTCTTCGGGTCGCCGCCGGCCTTCTGGACCAGGTACTCGCAGATGAACTGGATGGTGCCGCCGAGCGCGGAGATGCCGACCGTCCTGCCCTCCAGATCGGCGAAGGACTTGATCTCACTGTTCTTCTTCACCAGCAGACCGTCGGTGGGGTCGGTCCTCGTCGTCGCCGACTGGAGCCCGGTGACGATCCGTATCGGCATGTCCTGGGCGGCTCCCTTGAGGAAGCCGGAGCTGTCGGTCATGGCGAACTGGGCCTCGCCGTTGAGGACGGACGGGGCGTTCTGCGAGGTGTCCTGGGCGCCCGCCCTGATGGTGACGGAGAGACCGGCGTCCTTGAAGTAGCCCTGCTGCTGGGCGATGTAGAGCGGCTCGAAGATGGCGCCGTTGGAGCGCAGGACGGTCACCTCGGCCTTGCCGTCGGCCGTGGTGGCGGTCGCGGAGTCGCCGCCGCAGCCGGTGGCGGTGAGGGCGGCGACGGTGGCCAGGGCGGTGAGGGTGAGCAGGGTGCGGCGCCGCGGGTTTCTGGTGGTGTCCATGGAACGGCTCTCCTTCAGTGGTTCCGCGCGTGTCCCGCGACGGCGTAGGCGGTGGTGGATTCCCGCGGGGCCATATAGGTCCGGAACAGGCCCTCGGGGTCGTGGGCGGCCCGGATCTCCTCCAGGCGTACGGCGTTCGCCGTGCTGAGTCCGTGGTCGAAGCGGTCGGCGAGGTTGTTGTCGGAGAACTGAAGGCCCTTGGACAGGTGCTGGATCTCCGCGAGCCGCCCGTGCGCCCAGTCCTCGTGGACGAGGTCCTCGGCGGGGTCGGTCCAGCCGGCGTTGGGCGAGAGGTAGAGCTTGGCCTGGCTGGACCAGCAGGCGTTGGCGCGCTCGGGGTGGCCGCCCCACAGCATCCACAGCACATGGCTGGTGGTGTCGGGGATGGTGTCCCACAGCGGACGGGCCGCGTCGAGAACCTTGTCGACCGGCTCGTCGGTCCAGATGCCGTCGAGGGCCCAGCGCAGGTCCGGCGGGGTCATGCGGTCGGCGTAGTCGTAGAGCTCGGCCATGGTGGTCTCCTGCGCGACCACCTCCCGGATCGCCCGGCCGCGGAACGGCGCGTCCTCCAGCAGGGCGAGCGGATTGTCGTCCGTGTCGCAGAAGGCGGTGGCCGTGACGGAGACCGTCTTCCGGTCGAGCCACGGTGAGAAGCCCACCTTCGCCGAGAACTCGACGGCGGGCGGGAGGAGTTCGAGGGTGTCGTACGACCAGGTCAGCACCTCGTCGAGGAGGTCGAGCGGATAGGTGTGGGCGGTCCGCAGGATGCGCCGGGGCAGGTCGTGCAGGTCGAGGTGGAAGCGGGTGACGACGCCGAAGAAGCCGGGGCCGCTGCCGCGTGCCGCCCACAGGAGGTCGGGGTGGGTGTCGTCGGTGGCGTGCACCAGGGTGCCGTCGGCGAGGACGACGTCCACGGCGCGGATGCTGAGGCAGGCGGGGCCGAGGCGGCGGGAGTTCCAGCCGTAGCCGCCGCCGAGGATGAAGCCGCCGATGCCGACGGTCGGGGCGTGTCCGGTGGGGAAGAACAAGCCGTGCGGGGCTAGGTGGTCGAGCAGCGCCGGGCCCTTCACCGCGGGCTGTACGGCCGCCGTGCGGGTCGCGGGATCGACGGTGATGTCCTGGAGCCGTGACAGGTCCAGCAGCATGCCGCCGTCGCGGACGCCGTTGCCGACCCAGCTGTGGCCGCCGGAGCGGATGCCGATCGGGAGGCGTTCGCCGCGGGCGAGTCGTACGGCCGACACGACATCCCGCTCGTCGTGGGCGAGGACGATGACATCGGGGTGACGGTCGGGCTTGCGGGCGTTCCAGACGGCGTCGAGACGGGCCTGTTCGTACGCCGGCTCGCCGCGACGGAGGAGCCTGTCCCGGGACAGCTCAGGCATGGCCGTTCTCCTCACATGGGGTTCGAGTCGGGACACTACTGTCGACACTTTGGGGCTTCAAGGGATGTGACAGCGAAATACCTGGCATCTCTGCCGACACTCGTAGATTCATGGCCCACCCTCAGGCCCGGGAGGGAAATCAAAGAGTTCGGTCGGGTTGTCGACCATCAGGCGCCGAAGCCGCGCGGGGTCGGGGGCGATGCGCTCGACGAGGTCGACGAGCAGTCCGTCGTCGGGGGCGTCGCCGACGATGTTGACGTGCGGATAGTCGGTTCCCCACACCACGCGCTCGGGCGCCCGAGCCACCAGGGCGGCGGCCAGCGTCACGGCGTCGTCGTACGGCGGGCCCTGGCGCGATATCCGGTCGACGCCGCTGACCTTCACCCAGACCCGACCGGTGTCCAGCAGGGCGTGGAGTCCACGCAGCGCTCGGCCGTCGGCGGGATCGACACGACCCATGTGGTCGATGACCACCCGCCCCGGCAGAGCCCGCACGACGTCCCCCAGGGCCGCGATCTCCCTTCCCGTGACGTGGAGTTGAACGGCCCAGTCGAGTCCGTCGACGCGTTGCAGCACCGAGTCGATCTCGGCGGGGGTGGGCGGGGTCCGCAGATGGGGCAGGAAGTTGAGCCGGAACGCCCGGACACCGGCCTCGTGCAGGCGCTCGATGTCGCCGCGCGTGGTGCTCTCGCCGATCAGCGCCACACCCCGCAGCCGGCCGTCCCCGGCCAGCAGGGCGTCCACCAGCACGGAATGATCGTGCCCGTGGCAGGAGGACTGCACGACGACGGCCCGCTCCAGCCCCAAGTGGGCATGCAGCGCGGCCAGTTGCCCCCTCGGCGCGTCGACCGGCGTGAAGGTCCGGTCCACGGCGTACGGGAAGACGTCGGCGGGCCCGAGGACATGACAGTGGGCGTCACAACTGCCGCGCGGCAGCGCGAGCGACGGGATGCGCGGGGCGGGATGCGGAGGCGGACAACCAAGCGAGGGCCCCACCTGCGGGGACGGGCCGCCGGACGAGGACTCCACCTGCGGAGACGGGTTCCCGGGCAAGGACTCCACCTGCGGAGACGGGCCGCCGGGCGCAGGCCCCATCCGGAGGGGCGCACCGCCGGGCGAGGGCTGCGGGGACGGGGGGACGGGCGATGGCCCCGCCCCCGGGACCGAGCCGCCCGACGAAGACTCCACCTGCGGAGACAGGCCGAAGGGCGTCCGTGAAGACGGGGCACCCGGCGTCGGCTGTGACTCGGTTGTGTGGGCGTTCGGTTCAGTCACAGCGGGCCGTCATTCCGCCGTCCACGACGATCTCCGTGCCGGTCACGAAGCGCGCCTCGGTGGAGGCGAGGTAGAGCGCCGCGTACGCGGTGTCCCGGCCGTCGCCCATGAAGCCGAGGGGGATGCGGGCCTGCCGTTGGGCGAGGAGTCTGTCGACGTCTCCGTCCGCGCGCTGGTGCGCCAGCCGGGCCTCGACCATCGGGGTGTGCAGTTGGCCGGGCACGACCGTGTTGACGCGGATGTTGTGGGGCGCGTGCTCGACAGCGGTGACCCTCGACAGCTGGATGACCGCGGCCTTGGCCGACGCGTACGCCACCTGCGCGGCGCCGGTCCAGCGCAGCCCCGAGGCCGACGCCGTGTTGACGATGGCGCCTCCGCCGCCGCGCCGCATGACAGGGATGGCGTGTTTGCAGGCCAGGAAGACGCTGGTCAGATTGGTGCGCAACTGGCTCTCCCAGTCGGCCAGGCTCAGTTCGACGGCACCGCCGGCACGCGAGCCGCCGACGTTGTTGACGAGGACGTCGATCCTCCCGGCCTCGCGCTCGCACTCCGCGAAGTACGCCTCCACCGCGTCGGGTTCGGTCACGTCGAGGACCGCGGTGCGGGCGGCGCCACCCTCCTCGCGGATCTGGCGTGCGGTGACCTCCAGGGCGTCCTTGTCCCGGTCGGCCAGGAAGACGGTGGCGCCCTCCCGGGCGAAGATCACGGCGGTGGCGCGGCCGTTGCCCCAGCCCGGGCCGACACTGCCGGCGCCGCCGATGACGGCGATCCGGCCCGCCAGGCGGCCCTGCCGATGCTCGGACAGGTCTTGGTTCACGGGATCTCCCTCGCTCGGACTGCCGAAACTGTCGACAGTTCTAGCCAGGTGTCGACAGAAAGTAAACATCTAGGCTTCAGATGCATGCGTATTGCCTTTAGTGTCGACACAGAGGTTGGATGGCCGCTATGGACAAGCCCCTCGTGTTCACACCAGACGAGATCGCCCGCTTCCGCGCCGAGCTGGCCGCGCGCCGCTCACCCGGCGCCTACGAGCCCGGCCGCTGGTCGGTCAGCCCGCTCAACCGCCGTACGGACGTGGTCGGTTCACTGCCTACCTCGGTGCGGCTGCGCGACGCGACGCTGCGCTCGGTGGAGACGCTGCCGGGTGTCGTCGCGTCCACGGCCGCGAAGGAGGAGTTCCTGCGCCGACTCGTGGGCGCGGGAGTGCCGGAGGTGGTGACGGCGGGCCTCGGCGGACGCCACGTGACGGCCCTCAGGTCCGAGGTGGAGCTGGTCAAGGGCACGAACCCCGACTGCCGGGTCGTGTGCCCGTTGATGCGTTCCCCCGACGACATCGACCGGGCCGCCGCAGCGGGTTACGACGCCGTACAGGTGTGGGTGCAGGGCTTCGGGGAGACCTCCGTGATCTACCAGGCGCCCGTCTACGCCCAGGCCTGGCGGGGCGAGGAGTGGCGCACCGAGGCGACCCCGCGCGAGCGGGCGGCCGTACTGTCGCGCGCGGCGCGGCTCGTGTCGTACGCCCGCGAGCGCGGCCTCGACGTCGTCGTGCCGCTGCTGATGGTCTCGTACGCCACCGAGGAGAGCCACGAGGAGACGGTCACCGTGCTCGCCGCGGCGGGAGCCACGGAGCTCACCCTCTTCGACGGTCCGGGCGCGATGAGCCCGGAGGCCTACGGCCATCTGGTGCGCCGCACCCGCGCGGCCGCCCCGGAGGTGGAGGTGGGCCTGCATCCGCACAACACCTTCGGTCTCGCCGTGGGCTGTGCGGTGGCCGCCGTCCGCGCCGGCGCCACGGCCGTCGAACTGTCGGTCAACGGCTACTGCGGCGGCCCGGGCAACGCCGACCTCGCGGCCACCGCCCTCGCCTTCGAGGCGTTGTACGGAGTGAGGACCGGCATCAAGACCGCGCGACTCACCGAACTCGCCCGCACCGCCGAGGCCCTGACGGGCTATCACCTCGCCTGGAACCACCCGGTCACCGGCACCCACGCCTTCTGTTGGGGCGGCATGGACCTCATCACCCAGGAGACCGAGGTCGACCCCCTCCTGCACAACTGCCTGGAACCGACGCTGGTCGGCAACGAGCGCACCGTCCCCTTCACACCCGACAGCGGCCCCTACACACTCGCCGACAAGCTGGCCGAGGCGGGTGCGCGGGTCACCCGTGCCCAGGTGGACGAAGTGCTGTTCCGGGCAAGGGAGTTGATGGCCGAGGAAGGACGGTTGCTCACGGACGAGGAGCTGGTGGCGTTGGCGCGGGAACCGCGCTGACTCACCCGCAGCACCCGTCCCCGTCTCCGTTCCCCGACACCACGTCGAGCCGGCAGAAGCAGGACGCCTCGATCGGTACGTCCGCCAGCGCGACCGCGATCTTCAGCTGCTGGGCGACGATCCGTGCTTCCCCCGCCTTGCCGAGCCGGACCAGGCATTCGTGGAAACCGTGCAGCGCCCAGACGTTGCCGGGGTGCTGCACGGCGCGGGGCAACGAGTCGTCCAGGCCCAGGTCGGCGCGGTAGACCGCCTCGGCCTCCGCGATCCGCCCCTGTTCCAGGAGCAGGGCCCCGTAGGCGTGCCGGGTGGGCTGCATCCAGCCCCACGGCTCGTCGTAGGGCAGGGCGTCGGCGAGCGCGATCGACCGTTCCAGCGCGGTGAAGGCGGTGTCGAAGTGGCCCTCGCGGTAGGCGAGTTCGCCGTCGAGCATCGCGGAGGCGATGGCGAGGATGTCGGCGCAGGTGTTGTTGAACAGCATGCGCGTCTCGGGCACGCGGGCCACCGCCGCCCGGAACGCGGTGCGTTCGGCCTCGGCCTCGGGGAGGCGGCCGAGGGCGGACAGGGCGACCCCGCGGGCGTAGTGGAGCATCGCGGTGGTCACGCTGTACAGCTCCGGGTCGGCGGGCAGCGGCAGTTGGAGAAGGTCGGACCAGCGGCCGAAGCGGATCAGCGCATGGACCCGCATGGCGAGGAAGCCCTCCAGCCAGTCGGCCATGGGCGGGCTCTGCACCCGCAGCAGGTCCTCCGGGATCGACGCCTCCAGCTCGGCGGCGGTCTCCAGGGCGACACGGGACTGGCCGAGGAACATCGCGCCGTAGATCTTGAAGTGGTAGTTGTGCGACCGGTACAGGGTGTAGAAGTTCATGGCCCCGGCCCGTTCCCGGTACTTCTCGTCGGCGGTGATGGCCGCGCTGTTGTCCGACACGACCCTGCGGTAGTCGCCGCACAGCACGTCCAGGTGGGACGGCATGTGCTGGAGGTGTCCCGCGTCGGGCACCAGGCCGCGCAGCCGGTCGGCGACCGGCAGGGCCGCTTCCGGGGTCGGGGACATCTCCATCAGATGGATGTACAGGTGCAGCACGCCCGGGTGCCGTTCGCCGGCGTCCGAGGCGAGCGCGCGGTCGAGCACCGCCTTGGCCGTCAGGGTGCGTGAGCCGTCCGCCGGTTCGCCGGTCCTCAGGTCCCACAGCTGCCAGGGGGTCAGGTTCATCAGGGCGTCGGCGTACAGTGCGGCGATGTCGGTGTCGTCGGGGGCGAGTTCATGGACGGCACGCATACGGTCGGCGTAGGGCTCGTTCCACACCGCGCAGTCCGCCACGGGGTGCGCCTGCGGATAGCGGGCGCGCAGCGCTTCGATCAGGGCCCGCTCCACGGGGGTGGCGCCGGTGGCCGCCTTCTCGTGGGCCCGCTCCACCGCGGCGTGGGTGCGCTCG
>JABFXD010000907.1 GCA_013361925.1 Streptomyces sp.
GCCGTGTCCTGGGTGCTGCGGGACATCGCCCGCGCGGACGGCGGCTACGACGCGATCCGCGACCAGGCGCTCACCGTCAACGCCGAGCTGGCCGCCGACCCCGCCCAGCCCCCGGCCTACAGCGTCGCCGCCTCGATACGGCTGGCCGGGGTGGCCCACGAGGTGGGGGACGAGGAGCGGGCGCTCGACGCGCTGCGGAACGCGATCGACCTCCTGCCGCTGGTCGTGTGGCGCGGCGGCGACCGGGCCGATCACGAACGGTCGCTCAGCGACACGGAGTTGGGCTCGTTCGCCGCGACGGTCGCGCTGGCCGCCGGGAAGCCGTACGACGCCCTGGAACTGCTCGAAGCGGGCCGCGGCCTGCTCGCCGCCCAGGCCCTCGAACTGCGCACCGACACCGACGACCTGGCCGCCGCCCACCCCGAACTCGCCTCCCGCTTCGGGGAGATACGCCGACAGCTCGAACACGCCGCTGCCGCCGACGACCTCTCCGCCCCTGGCGCCGACCGGCGCCACCGGCTGGCCCGCGAGTGGCAGGAGACCCTGGCGGACATCCGGGCCCGCCCCGGCTTCGCCGACTTCCTGCGCCCGCCCCGAGCCGGCCGGCTGCTGTCCGCGGGCGCGCACGGACCGGTCGTCGTCGTCACCGTCGGCCAGCAGGGCACCGGACACGCCCTGCTCCTCGACGGCACCGGCCTCACCGTCTGCCCGCTGCCCGGGCTCACCCATCAAGAGGCCCGGGAGCGCAGCGAGTTGCTGTTCCAGGCGGTCGCCGCGGCCGGCCGTTCAGGACTGGCCCGCGCCTTCGCCGAGCAGTCCGTCGCCGACCTCCTCGACTGGCTGTGGACCACGATCGCCGAGCCGGTCCTCGACACCCTCGGCCTCACCGGGCCGCCCCCGCCCGGCGAGGAGCCGCCCCGCCTGTGGTGGTGCCCCTCCGGGCCGCTGACCTTCCTGCCCCTGCACGCCGCGGGCGCCGTGCCCGACCGGGTCGTCTCCTCGTACACCCCGAGCCTGGCGGCCCTGCTGCGGGCGCGCGGCCGTAACAGCCCTGCCGATCGGGACCCGCTGATCGTCGCCGTACCGGAGCTGGACGGCGCGGCCCCGCTGCCGGGCGCCCTGCGGGAGGCCGAGCTCGCCCATCGGGCGGTCGGCGGTGCGCTGTTGCGGGGCGCGGAGGTGCGCGCGGACGCCGTACGGGACGCGCTGCACGCCCACCCGTGGGTCCACTTCGCCTGCCACGGCGTCCAGGACCCCGAACAGCCCTCCCAGGGGCGGCTGTTGCTGCCCGACGGGGCGCTCTCCGCCCTCGACGTCGCCCGACTCCATCTGCCCGCCGCCGAGTTCGCCTACCTCTCCGCCTGCGAGACCGCCGTCGGCGGCGCCCGCCTCCCCGACGAGGCGCTGCACCTCGCGGGCTCCCTCCAACTCGCCGGGTTCTCCCAGGTGATCGGCACGCTGTGGCGGGTGGACGACGACTCGTCCGCGGAGATCGCTTCGCGGGTCTACGGTCGACTGGCCGCGTCAGGACCGGGCGCACCGCCTGCGGCGCGGGCCCTGGGGGACGCCGTACGGCAGCTGCGGGAGCGGTGGCCGGAACGGCCGTTGAGCTGGGCGGCGCATGTGCATTCGGGGGCGTGAGGGGTGGGGGCGGCTTTACGATCGGGTCTGTGGAAGCGGCTGAGAGTGATCTGCATGCTGAATTCTGCCGGGAGTTGGCGATCCTGCGGATGCTGAGCCGAGACCGTCGAGCGGCTCTCGAACAGGCCGTACGGCGGCTGCGCGAGGGAGCGGCCTTCGCCGAGGTGTTCGCCTCGCTGGACGTCAGCGTCACCCGCCCACTGCGCGAGCGGCACGCGCCGCCTCCGGTCGCCGCTCCCGGCCCACCCGTCCCCGGCACCTACCTCTGCCCCATGAGCGCCTGCCACCGTGTCGAGCAGCGGTACGCCGGCCAGGGCCCGCCCGAGTGCCTGGTCCACGAACGCGTCCTGACCTTCGTACCGGACGCCTGAGGACCGGCCGGTGACGGGGTTCCTCGCCGAGCTGGGCCGGAAGCTGGCCGAGCGCTGGTTCACGCTGCTGGTCCTGCCGGGGCTGGCCTATCTCCTCGTCGCCGCCGCGGCGTTCAGGCTCGGCCAGGGCGACTGGCACGACGGGCGTGCGCTGTGGGACGGCTTCACCGCGCTCACCGAGGCGGGCGAATCCGGCCACCAGGACGCCCTCGCGACGCGGGCGGTCCTGCTGGTCCTGGCCGCGGTACCGGTCTCGGCCGCGCTGGGATTGCTGGCGCAGGCGCTGGCGGGCCCGGTCGAACGCACCCTCTGCGGCCCCTGGCCGCGCCCCTTCGCCGGCCTCTCCGCCCGCCGGACCCGCCGCCGGGCCGACGCCTGGACCGCCGAGGACACCGCCTACCGCGAGCACCGCGACCCGGAGCGAGCCGCCCGCCGCAACGCCCTCTCCCTCATCCCGCCCGAGCACCCCACCCGCCTCGGCGACCGCCTCCGAGCCCCGGCCGTCCGTCTCCGCCAGGAGTACGGCATCGACCTGGCCACCGTCTGGCCCCGCCTCTGGCTCCTGCTCCCCACCCCGACCCGCGACACCCTCACCGAGGCCCGCACCCGCCTCGACACGGCGTTCACGCTCGGCGGCTGGGCGGTGCTGTATCTCGCGCTGGCCGTGCGGTGGTGGCCGGCCGCTCCGATTGCCCTTCTCGTCGCCGTCGTGGCGCAGCGCCGGGCCGCCGTCGCCGCCGAGGTGTACGCCGAGCTGGTCGAGGCGACCGTCGACCTCCACCTGGACCGCCTCCACACCCGCCTCGCCGAACCCCGCCCGTCCCCGCAGCAGGGCCGGGCGCTGACAGAGCGCCTCCGCAGGGGTCTGTGAGATATTCGCCAGGACCAGACAATTCCGGCGCACCCCCGGAGGGCCGCGTGGAGATCCTCGCCTTCGGTGTCCAGGCCGACGAGAAGCCCCTGATCGAGCACGCCTTCCGGGGCCACCACGAGGTCCGCTGCCTGGACGTCTTCCTCAACGAGGACACCGCCCCCATCGCGGCGGGCTACGAGGTCATCTCCACCAGCGTCAACGCCGAGCTGGGCCCCCGCGTCCTGGAGGTCCTGGCGGCCGGCGGCACCAGGATGATCGCCCAGCGCTCCACCGGCTTCAACAACATCGACCTCAAGGTCGCCGAGCGGCTCGGCATGACGGTCGCCCGGGTCTCGTACTACTCGCCGTACTCGGTCGCCGAGTTCGCCTGGACCCTCGCCATGGCGGTCAACCGCCGGATCGTCCGCGCCTCCACCCGCACCCGCGACTTCGACTTCCGCCTCGACGGACTGATGGGCCGCGACCTGCGGGGCCGCACGGTCGGCGTCCTCGGCACCGGCAAGATCGGCGAGGCCTTCACCCGGATCGCCCACGGCTTCGGCATGCGGCTGCTCGGCTGGGACGTCGCCGAGAACCCCGCCTGCCTGGAACTCGGCATGAAGTACGTCCCCAAGGACCAGCTCCTCGCCGAGTCCGACCTGATCACCCTGCACGTCCCGCTGATGCCGGAGACCCGGCACCTCATCGACGCCGCCGCCCTGCGCGCGATGCGCGACGACGCGATCCTGGTCAACTCCAGCCGCGGCGGTCTGATCGACACCGCCGCCCTGGTCACCGAGCTGCGCGCGGGCCGCTTCTCGGGCGTCGGCCTCGACGTGTACGAGGCGGAGGCGGGCCTGTTCTTCCTCGACAAGTCCCTGGAGGCCATCGAGGACGACACCCTGGCCCGCCTGGTCACCTTCCCGAACGTGCTGGTCACGTCCCATCAGGCGTACTACACCGAGGACGCCGTCGGCCAGATCGTCGACGCCACGGTGCGCAACGTCCTCGACTACAGGGCCGGCCGCCGCTCGGAGAACGTGCTCGTGCCGCGCAGCTGAGCCATCAACTCCCGTACGACCGACGCCCCGTTCAGCGTCAGCACCGACTCCGGGTGGAACTGCACCCCGGCGAAGCCAGGCCCGCGCAGCGCGTGCACCTCGTACGACCCGCTCCGGCTCACCTCGACCTCGTGCGCGGCCAGCTCGGCCGCCGTCTCGTCGTCGCAGCGCGCCACGAAGCTGTTGTAGAAGCCGACGGTCTCCTCCCGCCCGAACAGATCGACCCTCGTCTGCGCCCCCTGGTACGGCACCTCCTTCCGTACGATCTCCAGCCCCAGCTCCGCCGCGATCAGCTCGTGTCCCAGGCAGACGCCGAGCACACCGTGCCGGTGCTCCCGGATGACATGGGCGGCGAGATCGCGCAGGAAACGCATCTTCGGGTCGGTGAGGTCGGACGGGTCGCCCGGTCCGGGGCCGAGCACCACAGGGCCCTCGTGCGCGAGGACCCGCTCCCGGAGCCCGGGCTCGTCGTAGCGCCGGACGGTGACGTCGAGACCGCTGGAGCGCAGGACGTGCGCCAGCATCGCCGTGAAGGTGTCCTCGCCGTCGACGACCAGGGCATGTCCGGTGAGTTCCTCGGTCCGGTCCTGCATCCGCAGCCAGAACGGGGCCAGCGACGCCCGGCGCCCGTCGAGCGCGGCACGCACGCGTGGGTCGTCGGTCAGCCGGGGGCGCGCCTCCTCCGTACGCGGGCGAGACGGCCGTACGCCCAGGGCCGCCAGCACCCCCGCCGCCTTCGCGTGGGTCTCCGCGACCTCGCTCGCCGGGTCCGAACCCCGGACGAGGGTCGCGCCGACCGGGACGCGCAGGCGTCCGTCGGGGGCGATGTCGGCGGTGCGGATCAGGATGGGGGAGTCCAGGGTCTGCGCCCCACCCGAGTCCCGGCCGAGCAGGGCCAGGGCCCCCGCGTAGTAGCCGCGCCCGCCGACCTCGTGCCGTTCGATGACCCGGCAGGCGTTCTGCACCGGCGATCCGGTGACGGTCGCCGCGAACATGGTCTCCCGCAGCACCTCACGGACGTCCAGCGAGGACTTCCCGCGCAGCTCGTACTCGGTGTGCGCGAGGTGGGCCATCTCCTTCAGCCGCGGCCCGATCACCACGCCGCCCATGTCGCCGACCGTGCACATCATCTTGAGCTCCTCGTCGACGACCATCGACAGCTCCTCGATCTCCTTGCCGTCGGCGAGGAAGTCCAGCAGGTGCTCGGGGGTCGGGCCCTCGGCGGGATAGCGGTACGTGCCGCTGATCGGGTTCATCACGACCGTGCCGCCGGACATCCGGACGTGCACCTCGGGGCTGGCGCCGACCAGGGTGCGGTCGCCGGTGTGGACGACGAAGGTCCAGTAGGCGCCCCGCTCGCCCTCCAGAAGCCGCCGGAACAGGGCGAGGGCGTCGGCGCGTGAGAACCCGGGGATCTCGCCCTCGTAGGTCCGCCGGATCACGAAGTTCGCGCCCTCGCCCCGCCCGATCTCCTCCCGCAGCACCCGGCCGACGATCTCGCCGTACTCCTCGTCGGCGACGTCGAAGCCACCGTTCTCGACGCGGACGTCATGGGCGGGGAGCTGCGCCAGGGCCTCCGACAGGGGCAGCGTGTGCGTCTCCTCGGGGACCAGCACCGCGAGCGGCGTGCCGTCGTCCCGCACGTCGAAGCCGCGCTCGCGGATCTGGCGGAAGGGGACGAGGGCGAGGCCCTGGTCGGGGAGGTCGGCGAGGCGGTCGTAGGAGGAGACCGGGCCGAGGAACACCTCGACGGTGTTGTCGTCATGGCCCGGCGTGCGGCGGCGCAGCAGGGCGAACGGGCGGTCGTCGTGCAGGAGCTGGGTCAGGTCCATGGTTCCTCTGCCGTCGTGTGTCGATGTCGGTGAGGAACGACCCCGGAAACGCCGAAGGCCGCCCCTCGGGCGGCCTTCGCGAAGTCTTGCGTACGCGCAGTCAGTGGGCCGCCGGATGAGCGGTCCACCACCAGTTCTGGGTCGAGTGCGCGAACATGCCAGGGACCCTACACGATGCTCCGCACACCACGGTCCCTTCACAGGAATGTCTCAGCTTGTGCATTGACGTGCTCATGCCCCGCCGTGACGCTTGAGGCCTCACGGGTGGAGGGGGACTCATGAAGCGCTTCCGGACATCCTGCGTCGCGGCGGTCGTCCTGGCGATGGGCCTTTCGGGCTTATCGCCGGCGATCGCCCAGGCCGCGTCGAGGCAGACCACCTCGATCGCCGACGCAGCCAAATCCGTCACCACGATCGACCGCACCGAGTTACGGGCCGGCGCCCGTCTCGACACCAGACCCGTCGACCCCCAGGGCAGACCCCTCGCCGCCGCCAAGGCCGCGAAGGTCGACTGGCCCGACGCCGGCCAGGACACCGTCTCCGTCGGCACCAAGCCGGCCCGCGCCGCCGACACCGCCGTATCGGTGACCGCGCCCCGCAGCCGCAGCGCCGCTCCCGCAACGGTCGAGGTCAAGGCGTACGGCAACACGAAGGCCCGCCAACTCGGCGGCCACGCCACGGCGTTCACGCTCCAAGCCGCCGACACCGGCGACCGCGTAGGCGTCCGAGTAGACACCTCCGGATTCCGCCAGGCCTTCGGCGCCGACTTCGAGACCCGTCTCCGGCTCGTCGCCAAACCCGTGTGCGCGCTCACCGCACCCCGCGCCGCGCAGTGCGAGCAGAGCGCCCCGGTCAAGAGCCGCGTCGACCTCACCACCCACACCCTCTCCGCCGAGGTGGCCGCCGACCCGGACACGGTGTTCGTGGTCGCCGCCGCCCCCGACGGTGAGACGGGTTCCGCCACCGCCACCACGCTCGCCTCGTCCAGCAAGTGGCAGGTCGGCCTCAACTCCGGTGACTTCTCCTGGTCGTTGCCGCTCCCGCAGGTCCCCGCGATCGCGGGTGACGCCCCCGACATCAGCCTCGGCTACTCCTCCCAGGCCGTGGACGGCATGGTCGCCGCCGAGAACAACCAGCCGTCCTGGGTCGGCCAGGGCTGGGACCTCGCCCTGCCCTACATCGAGCGCCGCTACAACGGCTGCGCCGACGACGGCGGCGACACCGGCGACCTGTGCTGGGCGGGCGACGAGTACCGCATCTCCCTCCAGGGCACCTCGTCCTCGCTGGTCAAGGACACGGCCGCGGGCGGCGACACCTGGCGCGCCCAGGAGGACCCGGGCTGGCGCATCCAGCGCAAGACCGGTGCCGACAACGGCGACAACGACGGCGAGTACTGGGTCGTGACCACCCCGCAGGGCACCCAGTACACCTTCGGCCGCGGCAAACAGGCCACCACCGGTACCGCCACCGACTCGGTCTACACCGTCCCCGTCTTCGGTGACGACGAGGGCGAGCCCTGCCACGCGGGCGGCGTCGAGGACTCGTACTGCACCCAGGCCTGGCGCTGGAACCTCGACGGCGTCGTGGACGCGCACGGCAACTCCAACACCTACTTCTACGCGCAGGAGACCAACCGCTACGCCCGCAACGGCGACCCGGACAAGTCGACCTCGTACGTCCGCGGCGGTCACCTCAAGGACATCGTCTACTCGCAGCG
>JABFXD010000309.1 GCA_013361925.1 Streptomyces sp.
GAACGATACGCCGATGAGAACCCTTGATTCGCTGCGAGGTCTCGGGGGGAGGGCGAGCATGGAGACCGAGTCGGAGCCCTACGTCCGCCTTGCCACTCTGCGGCAACTGCACCAGGTCATGGCGGACATGAACACCGCCCGGTCTCTTGCGGACACCCTGCAGACGGTCGCCGACGGCGTCGTCACCGGCCTCGGCTACGAGCTGGCGTGCGTCAACCTCGTCCGCCCCGACGGCGACCTCGTCGTCGCCGCCTTCGCCGGCAACCCCGCCGCCGAGGCGCTGATCACCGGCCGGGTCGGCTCCCGCGAGTCCTGGGAGCGCCGGCTGAGCATGGGCGAGACCTGGGGCGACCTGGTCTTCATCCCGCACACCGAGGGCTGGATCCTCGACGACGACGACGTACCGCAGTGGTACACCGACGGTCCCGCGCCCCGCTTCGAGGACGAGTGGCACCCCTCCGACCGGCTCTTCGCGCCCATGTTCACGCCGGGCGTGGGCGGCGGCTCGTGCGGCGAGCTGATCGGCGTGCTGTCGGTGGACCGGCCGCGCAACGGACGCAGGCCGGGTGCGTGGGGTCGCGAAGCGCTCCAGATGTACGCGTTCCAGGCCGCGATCGCGATCAGCAACGCGCGCCTGAGGGCCAACATGCAGCGCGCACTGGTCAGACTCGAAAGGGAGCAGCAGGCGCTCAGGGCGAGCGAGGAGAGCTTCCGGCAGGCCTTCGAGTACGCCCCCTCCGGCATGGCCATCGCCGAGATGGGCGGCGACCAGCACGGCCGCATCCTGCGCACGAACGACGCCCTGTGCCGCCTGCTCGGCCGCCCCGCCTCCGCGATGCGCCGCTACTCCTTCTCCGACCTCGTCCATCCCGAGGACATAGGGACCCTGCTGCGGACCTCGGCGGAGGGCGGACGCGCGGAGCTGCGCCTGGGCCGCCGTGACGGAACGTACGTCTGGGTCAGTCTCCGCAACTCCGTCGTCGCCGACGCCGCGGACGGCCCCCGGTTTCTCCTCACCCACGTCGAGGACATAGAGGACCGCAAGCGCCGCGAGCTCCAGCTCGCCCACCGCGCCTCCCACGACTCCCTCACCGGCCTGCCGAACTCCGCCGAACTGCGCGCCCGTCTCTCCTCCCGCCTCTGTCAGCGCCCCGCGCACCCCGGCGCCCTGGAGTCCCTGGACGCGGCCTACGGCCACCCCGCCTTCGACGCGCACGGCCACGGCTTCGACTTCCGGCCCGGCGGCGAGTCCTTCGACGCCTACGACCACCATGTGCACACCGCCGCCCCCGAGAGCGAGCACGACGACGGCACCAAGGGGCTCGCGGTCCTCTTCTGCGACCTCGACGGCTTCAAGTCGATCAACGACCGGTTCGGGCACAACGCCGGTGACGCGGTCCTCATCGAGGTGGCCCGCCGGCTGACCCGCCAGGTCCGCGACGGCGACACCGTCGCCCGGCTCGGCGGCGACGAGTTCGTCATCCTCGCCGACGGCCTCGGCCGCGCCGACGCCGCCGACCTCGCCGTACGCCTGCGCAACGAGATCATCCAGCCCATCCGCGCCGAGGGCCGGGCCGTCCGCGTGGGCGCCAGCTTCGGCATCGGCTGGGCGCACTGCGGCATGACCGCCGACGAGGTGCTGAAGTCCGCCGACGAGCGGATGTACGTAGAGAAACGATCTCGTCCCAAACAGCACCGGCGCGCGGGCTGAGGCCCAGGTCAGTGAGTTGATGCGATCCGAGTCACCCGTTTGGGGCAGCAGGAGCGGGTAGGCTCGCCATTCTGACCCCACGTATCGCATCCGCCCGCACCGCTGAGGAGTACCTGGATGACGTCCGGCACCAACGGCGCGAACACGCCGCCCGAGGACGACGACCCGTTCGGCTACCTCTACGCCGACGGGCAGGCCAACGGAGCCCAGCCGCCGTCCGGTGGCTACGGCTACCCGAACATCGTCAACCGGACGCGCCCCGTCGGACAGCGCCAGTACGGCCAGCAGCAGCCGACCGCGCCGTACGGGCAGGTGCCGCAGCAGCAGGCCCCGCAGCAGGGGGCCTACGGCCAGCCGAACAACGCGCACTACGCCGCGCCCGAGACGTTCCCGGGCGGCGCTCCCACCACCCAGCAGCAGCCGTACGGCGGCAACGGCGGCGGCCGGGGCCGCGGCCCGAACACCAAGGGGCTGCTGATCGGCGCCATCGCGGTGGTCGCCGCGGTCGTCATCGGGATCGGCGTGGCCATGCTCGGCGGTGACGACGACAAGGACGCCGGCGGCAGCGACCCGTCCACCACCCCGTCCGCCCAGCAGAGCAGCGAGCCGAGCGCGTCGGCGAGCGGCAGCGCGGCCAGCGAGGACGACCTGCCGAAGATCGACGCGAAGGCGCTGTCGCTGAGCCCCGGCATCACCACCGCGACCGACGTCCAGGGCGCCAAGGCCGACGGCGGGATCTACCTCAACGGCTTCAACCAGGTCGGCTCCTCGGTCACCTGGAACGTCAGCGGCATCCCGAAGAGCGGCAAGTACACCCTGTACACGGGCTACAGCGTCCCCGGCAAGGACGCCACCGCGACCCTCTCGATCAACGGCACGGCCTCCAAGACCCCGGTCGGCATGGACAACTACGCCAAGGCCGCCGAGGGCGACTACACCAAGGGCTGGACGCAGACCTACAACTACGTCCAGCTCAACAAGGGCAGCAACACCATCAAGATCTCCTGCGAACAGGGCAACCAGTGCGACGCCCTCCTCGACCAGCTCTGGCTGGTGAACGGCTGGGTCGACTCCTAGCCCGCCCTCCTAGGCCGCGTTGACCTCGCCGGTCACCGCGATCCGGTCCAGCAGCTCCTCGTAGACCCCCCGGTCGAACTCGCCCGCCACCGGCGCCGCGACCGTCGCCGCGGACAGGGCGACGGCGCGGGCCAGTCGGTCGGGCCAGGGGAGGTGTTCCACCAGCCCCGACAGCAGACCCGCGACCGCCGAGTCGCCGGCGCCCGTCGGGTTGCCGTGGAGGCGGGTCGGCGGGGTGGCGCGCCAGCGGCCCTCGGGGGTGGCGGCGAGCAGTCCGTCGGTGCCGAGCGAGGCGACGACCGCGCGGGCGCCGCGCCGACGGGCGTCCTGGGTGGCCCGCCGCGGCTCGTGGGAGCCGGTCAGTTCGGCGAGTTCGTCGGCGTTCGGCTTGATGAGGTCCGGGCGGGCGGCGACCCCGCGGCGCAGCGGCTCCCCGCTGGTGTCGAGGAGGACCGGCACTCCGGCCGCGCGCGCGGTGCGGACCAGGCCGGCGTACGCGCCCACCGGCACGCCCGGCGGCAGACTGCCGCACAGGGCCACCGCGTCGGCCGACGCGAGGAGATCCTCGTACGCCTCCTGGAAGGCCGACCACTCCGGCGGCGTGACCACGGGGCCCGGCTCGTTGAGCTGGGTCGTGTCGCCGGTCCGCTCGTCGACGACGGCGATGGTGCGGCGGGTGGCGCCGCAGACCGGGAGCAGCGCGTCGACCACGCCGGAAGTCACCGCCAGTCGGTCCTGGACGGCGCGGCCGGTGGCGCCGCCCGTGAAGCCGGTGACCGTCACCTCGTGGCCGAGGGCGGCGAGTACGCGGGCCACGTTCAGGCCCTTGCCGCCGGGGCGTTCGATGACCTCGGAGACCCGATGGGAGGCGTGCGGCGTCAGGGTCCGGACGCGGTAGGTGAGGTCGAGAGCGGTGTTCAGCGTGACCGTGAGGATCACCTGGGCCGACCTCCCCCGAAGACGTTGCTGAGCCGTTTGGTGGGGTGATCATGCCAAACGGACGGCGGTCGGCCCAGTCTCCCAGGCCAACCGCCGCGCTCAACAGATGGACAGATCAGCCCAGTTGGGGATCGACCACCCATTCACCCCGGCGCATCACGCCCTTGAGCTCGAAGTCGGCGTCGAGCAGGACGAGGTCGGCGTACCGGCCGGGTTCGAGGGAGCCGACCCGGTCGGCCATGCCCAGCAGCCGGGCCGGGTTGGCGCACAGGGCGGCGACCGCGTCCTCCACCGGCAGCCTGTCGACCGTCACCGCGCGCTGGAAGGCCCGGTCCAGGGTCAGCGTCGACCCCGCGATCGAACCGCCCTCCACCAGCCGGGCCACACCCTCGCTGACCTCGACCTCCAGCGGGCCGAGCATGTAGCGGCCGTCGCCGAAGCCGGCCGCGTCCATCGCGTCCGTGATGAACGCGACCCGGTCCGGGCCCTTGTGATGGAACGCCAGCTGGAGGGCGGCCGGGTGCAGATGCGTGCCGTCGTTGATGAGCTCGACCGTGATCCGCTCGTCCTCCAGGAGGGCGGCGATCGGGCCCGGGGTGCGGTGGCCGAGGGCGGGCATCGCGTTGAAGAGGTGGGTGGCGACGGTGGCGCCCGCGTCGATGGCCTCCACCGTCTGCTCGTACGTCGCGTCGGTGTGGCCGATCGCCGCGATGACGCCGTGCTCGGCGAGCAGCCGTACGGAGTCGATGCCGCCGGGGAGTTCGGTGGCGAGCGTGACCATCCTGGCCTGGCCCCGCGCGGCGTCGATCAGCTTGCGGACCTCGGCGGGGTCGGGGTCGCGCAGCAGCTCCTCGGAGTGCGCGCCCTTGCGGCAGGGGGAGATGAACGGGCCCTCGAAGTGGATGCCGGCGATGTCGCCCTGCTCGGCGAGCTCGCTGAGCAGGCCGGCGCGCTGGGCGAGGAAGTCCATGTCGCCGGTGACGGTGGAGGCGACGAGGGTGGTGGTGCCGTGCACGCGGTGCGTGTGGATGCCGTGGAGTACGTCTTCTGTGCTGCCGGAGGTGAAGCTGGCTCCTCCGCCGCCGTGGTTGTGGATGTCCACGAACCCTGGGACCAGGGTGTGGCCGGATACGTCGATGACCTGGGCGTTCTCCGGTGCGGCGCCGATGATTCTGTCGCCGTCGATGATCACTCGGCCGTTCTGGACGGTTCCGGTGGGGAGGACGACCGTTGCGCCGGACAGGATGAGGGGGGCGCTGTTCGATGCGGGGTGCGGGTTGTGTGTGGCTGGTCGCGCAGTTCCCCGCGCCCCTTGCGGCGTTGCCATCAGGGGGTTTCCTCCTTGAGGTCGGTTGCGTCGAGGAGGTCCCAGGCCAGCAGGCCCGCGCCCAGGCAACCCGCCGTGTCGCCGAGGGCCGCCGGGACGATCGTCGGCAGCTTCTGGAAGGTGATCCGCTGCCGGACCGCGTCCCGCAGTGGTGTGAACAAGGTTTCCCCCGCCTCCGCCAGGCCGCCACCGATGATCAGGGTGCTGGGGTCCAGGAGGGTGAGGGCGGTGACCAGGCCGTCGGCGAGGGCGTCGATCGCGTGCTGCCAGACGGCCTGAGCCCGCGGGTCACCGGACTCGACGGCTTTCGCGCAGTCGGCCGCGTCCGCCTCCGGGTCCCCGGCCGCCGCGGCCCACGCCTCGCTGACCGCCGCCGCGGAGGCGTACCGCTCCAGGCAGCCGGACTGGCCGCAGGGACACGGGGTCCCTCCGGGGCGTACGACGATGTGGCCGATCTCGCCCGCGAAACCGTGGGCGCCCGCCTCCACCCGGCCGCCGATGCCGATGGCGCCCGCGATGCCGGTGCCGAGGGGGACGAAGAAGAAGCGGTCCGCGCCCCGGCCGGCGCCGATCCGGCCCTCGGCGAGGCCGCCGGTGCGGACGTCGTGGCCGAGGGCGACGGGGACCGCGAGGCGTTCGGTGAGCAGCGCGCGCAGCGGGACGTCGCGCCAGCCGAGGTTGGCGGCGTAGCGGGCGACGCCCTGGTCGGCGTCGACGATGCCGGGGACGGCGACGCCGGCGGCGGACGCGGGCTCGCCGAGGTGCTCGGTGCCGTACGCGTGCAGCTCGGCGGCGAAGTCGAGGATGCCCTCGACGACCGCGTCCGGGCCGCGCTCCCGGCCGGTCGGGCGGCGGGCCTGGTGCAGCAGCTCGCCGGAGGCGCCGACGAGGGCGGCCTTCATTCCGGTGCCGCCCACATCGAGGGCGATGACATGTCTCACGGGGGTAGTGTGGCCCGCCGACCCGGGAGAGGTCTAGTCCACTCACGTGGTGTAGACCTTATGTCTGACCTTTCGAAAGTTTCGGAGGTTCCAGTGGTGATGACGACGATGTGGGGCTCGGCAGTGCGGCGGCGTAGGACAGGAACGATCGCGGTGGTGTCCGCACTGGGCATGACGGCGGTTCTCGGCGGCTGCGGCCTGGGCGACGACGAGGGGGACGTGACCCTGCGCCTGGTCGCCGCGGACTACGGGAACAGCAAGGCGAACAGCTCCCAGAAGTACTGGGACACGCTGGTCGCGGACTACGAGTCCGAGCACCCCGGCGTGAAGGTCGACGTCAGCGTCTACTCCTGGAACGACGTCGACCGCGAGGTCAAGGACATGGTCGCCGACGGGAACCCGCCCGACATGGCGCAGATCGGCGCGTACGCCGACTACGCGGCCGACGGCCTGCTCTACTCCGCCGGCGAACTGCTCTCCATCTCCACCGAGGCCGACTTCGTCTCGCGGCTCGCCGCGGCGGGGGAGGTCGACTCGACGCAGTACGGCATGCCGTTCGCGGCCTCCACCCGGCTGCTCTTCTACAACAAGACCCTCTTCACCAAGGCCGGGCTGACCCCGCCGAAGACCTGGGCGGAGCTCGCCGCGGACGCCGCCGCGCTGAAGGCGGCCGGCGTGAAGTACCCGTACGCCCTGCCCCTCGGCTCCGAGGAGGCGCAGGCCGAGACCATGCAGTGGCTGCTCAGCGGCGGGGGCGGCTACACCGAGGACATCGGCACCTACGGCATCGACTCGGCGGCCAACGTCGACACCCTGACCTGGCTCAAGGACGACCTCGTCGGCAAGGGGCTGACCGGGCCGGTCGCGCCGGGGAAGCTGAACCGGGCCGACGCGTTCGCCGCGTTCGCGAACGGCGAGGTCGGGATGTTGAACGGGCATCCCACGCTGATGAAGACGGCCGCGGCCAAGGGCGTGAAGTTCGGCATGGTCCCGATGCCCGGCGTCGACGGCCCGACCAAGTACTCCATGGGCGTCGCCGACTGGATGACGGCGTTCAAGCAGAACGGGCACGCCGAGCAGATCGGGGACTTCCTCGACTTCGTCTACGACGAGAAGAACGTGCTCGCCTTCTCCCGTGAGTACGACCTGCTGCCGGTCACCGTGTCGGCCTCCGAGGTCATGAGCACGGCGAAGGAGGACAAGGACCTGGAGCCCTTCCTGGAGGAACTCCCCGGCTCCGAGCTCTACCCCGTCGGCAAGACGTCCTGGGCGGAGGTCAGCGTGGCGGTCAAGCAGCGGATCGGCACGGCGGTGGCGGCCGGGGGCAGCCCCTCGGCGGTCCTCGGCGGCATCCAGTCGAAGGCGCTGATGGCGGAGAGCGCGGAGTAGGGCTTGTCAGTGGCGGGGGCTACGGTCGCTGACATGAACGACCTGGCCCCCCGAGAACAGGCCATCCTCGCCCTCGAACGCCGCGGCTTC
>JABFXD010000970.1 GCA_013361925.1 Streptomyces sp.
CCATCAGATCGGTGGTGTCGCTCACGAAGGGTCCTTCCCTGGAGCGGACGTCGGCCTGTCTGGCTCGGCGACCGGTTGTGCTGTCCGACGTCGGTCCCATCCTTGTGGACCGTGCCGGGGCGGTGGTCCGCCTGGGCGGCGGAGGAATCTGGTGATGGCGCTTCCCAGAGCAGCGACACCGACTGTCTGCGTCGCGTGGCTCGGTCGCACCGGTTCCGGAGCGTGCCCGGCAAGTCGCTCAGTGCTCGCGTACGACGTACTGCCCGCGTACGTCGTACGAAACACAGTGCGGCTTGGGAGGCTCCCGGAAGAATGTCTGTCCCGGACGGGGACGTGAAGCACCTCGCCATGGTGGGGTCGGGTGCAGACTTGAGGTTAACACTACCGGATCCAACAAACATTCCCCCTCTCGAAATCCGGCAACCGAGCTCTTTAAATGTCGCCGGAAGGTGCCAGTGGCAAGACGCTCGCCCCTTGGGCGTCGAGTTCCAGCCGGTTGGCGGCCCAGCCCTCGCCTGCCAGGTGGGCGACCTTGTCGGCGCTCTCCTCGTCGACCAGGGCGAGAACGGTGGGCCCGGCTCCGGAAATCACCGCGGGAACTCCGTCCGCCCTCAAGCGCTCGACGAGTGCGGCGCTTTCCGGCATGGCCGGAGCGCGGTATTCCTGGTGCAGCCGGTCCTCGGTCGCGGGCAGCAGCAGCTCGGGGCTCCGGGTGAGGGCCTCGACGAGCAGGGCGGCACGGCCCGCGTTGGCGGCGGCGTCGACGTGCGGCACGGTGCGCGGGAGGAGACCGCGCGCGGTCTCCGTCAGAACCGGCTTTCCGGGCACGAAAACCACCGGAACGACGGAATCGGCGGGCTTGAGCCTGATGGCCCGGGCGGCGCCGGCCTCCATCCAGGCGATCGTGAAACCGCCGAGCAGACACGGGGCCACGTTGTCGGGGTGGCCCTCGATCTCGGTCGCGAGCTCCAGGAGCGCCGCGTCGTCGAGCCTGGACTCGCCGCCTATGGTCACGGCACGCGCGGCGACGATGCCGGCGCAGATGGCGGCGGAGGAGGACCCGAGGCCCCGGCCGTGCGGAATGCGGTTGGCGCACACGATCTCGAGGCCGCGCGGCTGTCCGCCGAGCAGGTCGAAGGCGGTGCGCAGGGACCGTACGAGCAGGTGCTTCTCGTCGCGCGGGAGGGTCTCGCTGCCCTCACCCGCGATGTCGATGTGCAGCCCTGAGTCGGCCACCCGGACGACGACGTCGTCGTAGAGCCCCAGCGACAGGCCGAGGCTGTCGAAGCCCGGGCCGAGGTTGGCGCTGGTGGCGGGGACGCGCACCCGGACGGCGGCGGCGCGGAACGCTGGACCGGCCATCGCTCGATGACTCTCCTTGAGCTGCGTGATTGTCGAAGACATTCGATACGTACGTGGAGACCCCGCGGGCCGCGGAGATGACGCGGCTCCCGGCCATGCGCTCGGGCATATGCGGCGGGCGGGTTCGGTACAGCCTATCGAAGGAAGGTTCTGTGGCGACATAGGGCGCACAGGAGGCGCACGATGCGTGTCGTAAGCCCCCTGTGCACCCCCTTATGGGGATGTCGCTCGGGGATGCCCCGGGATGCCCTTATGCGAGACCGAGGCGCTCGGCGGCCGTCGCCGCGTCGACCGGGACGGTGACGGGCTGCGGGGCGCCCGCGACGGCCCAGTCGGGGTCCTTGAGGCCGTTGCCGGTGACCGTGCACACGATCTTCTGGCCCGGGTCGACCAGGCCCTGCTCGGCGGCCTTCAGCAGACCGGCCACGGACGCGGCCGAGGCGGGCTCCACGAAGACGCCCTCCTGCGCGGCCAACAGACGGTAGGCGCGCAGGATTTCACGGTCCGTCACCTCGTCGATGAGGCCGCCGGACTCGTCCCGCGCGGCGAGCGCGTACTGCCAGGACGCCGGGTTGCCGATGCGGATGGCGGTGGCGATCGTCGAGGGGTCCTTGACGATCTCGCCGCGCACGATCGGGGCGCTGCCGGAGGCCTGGAAGCCCCACATACGGGGGGTCTTCGCGGCGATGCCGTCGGCGGCGTACTCCTTGTAGCCCTTCCAGTACGCGGTGATGTTGCCCGCGTTGCCGACCGGGAGGACGTGGATGTCGGGGGCGTCGCCGAGCATGTCGACGATCTCGAAGGCGGCGGTCTTCTGGCCCTCGATACGCACCGGGTTGACCGAATTGACCAGCGCCACGGGGTAGTTGTCACTCAGCGCGCGGGCCAGGGTGAGGCAGTCGTCGAAGTTGCCGTCGACCTGGAGGATCTTCGCGCCGTGGATGAGCGCCTGGCCCATCTTGCCGAGCGCGATCTTGCCCTGCGGGACGAGCACGGCGGAGACCATGCCGGCGCGCACCGCGTAGGCGGCGGCGGAGGCCGAGGTGTTGCCGGTGGAGGCGCAGATGACCGCCTTGGCGCCCTCCTCCTTGGCCCGCGTGATCGCCATGGTCATGCCGCGGTCCTTGAAGGACCCCGTGGGGTTCGCGCCCTCGACCTTGAGGTGGACCTCGCAGCCCGTGCGCTCGGAGAGCACCTGCGCGGGCACGAGGGGCGTGCCGCCCTCGCGGAGCGTCACGACCGGCGTGGTGTCGGATACCGGCAGCCTGTCCCGGTACTCCTCGATGATTCCGCGCCACTGGTGGGTCATTGCTGGTTACTCTCCTTCAACCCGCATGATGCTGGCGACACCGCGCACGGTGTCGAGCTTGCGCAGCGCCTCGACGGTCCCGCCCAGGGCGGCGTCGGAGGCTCGGTGGGTGACGACGACGAGGGAGGCCTCGCCGTCCTTGCCCGTCTGGCGAACCGTATCGATGGAAACCCCGTGCTCGGCGAACACGGTCGCGACCTGGGCGAGAACACCCGGTTTGTCCGCGACATCGAGACTGATGTGATACCGCGTGACGACCTCGCCCATCCCCGAGACGGGAAGGGCCGCGTACGCGGATTCGCCGGGACCGGTCGCGCCGTTGAGCCGGTTGCGGCAGACGGCGACGAGGTCGCCGAGGACTGCGGAGGCGGTCGGGGCGCCGCCGGCGCCGGGACCGTAGAACATGAGCTGCCCGGCCGCGTCGGACTCCACGAAGACGGCGTTGTACGCGCCGCGCACGGAGGCCAGCGGGTGGGTGAGCGGGATCATCGCCGGGTGCACGCGAGCCGTGACCGACCCGCCGTCCTCGGCGCGCTCGCAGATGGCGAGCAGCTTGATGGTGCAGCCCATGTTCTTCGCGGAGGCGAAGTCGGCGGCGGTGACCTCGGTCATGCCCTCGCGGTAGACGTCGTCGAGCCGCACGCGCGTGTGGAAGGCGATACCGGCGAGGATGGCGGCCTTGGCGGCGGCGTCGAAGCCCTCGACGTCGGCGGTCGGGTCGGCCTCGGCGTACCCGAGGGCCGTGGCCTCGTCGAGCGCCTCCTGGTACCCCGCCCCCGTGCTGTCCATCTTGTCGAGGATGAAGTTGGTCGTGCCGTTGACGATGCCCAGCACGCGGTTGACCTTGTCGCCGGCGAGGGACTCGCGCAGCGGGCGGATCAGCGGGATGGCGCCGGCGACGGCGGCCTCGTAGTAGAGGTCGGCGTCATGCTCCTCGGCTGCGGCGTGCAGGGCGGCGCCGTCCTGGGCGAGGAGGGCCTTGTTGGCGGAGACGACCGAGGCGCCGTGCTCGAAGGCGGTGGTGATGAGGGTGCGGGCGGGCTCGATGCCGCCGATGACCTCGACGATGACGTCGATGTCCCCGCGTTTGACGAGGGCGGTGGCGTCGGTGGTGACGAGGGCGGGGTCGATGCCCTCGCGGACCTTGGACGGCCGCCGTACCGCGACCCCCGCCAGCTCGACGGGGGCGCCGATGCGCGCGGCGAGGTCTTCGGCGTGCGTCGTCATGATGCGCGCCACCTCTGAGCCGACAACCCCACAGCCCAGCAGCGCCACCTTCAGCGGACGCGTACGCATCATCCGACCTCGTTTCCTCATACCGTCTACGGTTGGTCCAGTCTCACTCACCGGACGGGAGTTTCTACCCTTCGTCCGGATCGTGAGACATCTATTTCATTTGTACGGGGGTGGAAGACAGGAGATCTTCCGCCCCCGGCTCTGGGCGACTGTCGGACGTCTCGTCCGACCTCTCATCCGACGTCTCATCCGACGTCGAGACGCAGGAGGTCCTCCTCCGTCTCCCGGCGGACGATCACCCGGGACTCCCCGTCGCGCACGGCGACGACCGGCGGCCGCAGGACGTGGTTGTAGTTGCTCGCCATGGAACGGCAGTACGCCCCGGTCGCCGGTACGGCGATCAGGTCGCCCGGCGCGATGTCGGCGGGCAGGAACGCGTCCTTGACCACGATGTCGCCGCTCTCGCAGTGCTTGCCGACGACGCGGGCGAGCATCGGCTCGGCGTCGCTCGTCCGTGACACGAGAGCGACGCTGTACTCGGCGTCGTACAGCGCGGTACGGATGTTGTCGGACATGCCGCCGTCGACGGAGACGTAGGTGCGCAGCCCGTCGAGGGGCTTGATGGTGCCGACCTCGTAGAGGGTGAACGCGGTGGGGCCGACGATGGCGCGACCGGGCTCTACGGAGATACGGGGGGTTCGGAGCTTGGCCGACTCGCACTCACGCGTGACGATCTCGGTGAGCGCCTTGGCGATCTCGTGCGGCTCGCGGGGGTCGTCGTCGGAGGTGTAGGCGATCCCGAGCCCGCCCCCGAGGTCGATCTCGGGCAGCTCGACCCCGTGCTCGTCCCTGATGTCCTTGAGCAGCCCGACGACGCGGTGCGCGGCGACCTCGAAGCCGGACATGTCGAAGATCTGCGACCCGATGTGGCTGTGGATCCCGATGAGTTCGAGGGAGTCCAGCTGGAGCGCACGGCGCACGGCCTCGGCGGCCTGGCCGCCGGCGAGCGGGATGCCGAACTTCTGGTCCTCGTGGGCGGTGGCGATGAACTCGTGGGTGTGCGCCTCGACCCCGACGGTGATCCGGATCTGCACGCGCTGCCGCTTGCCTTCGGACTGGGCGATGTGCGCGACGCGGACGATCTCCTGGAAGGAGTCGAGCACGATCCGCCCGACACCTGCCTCGATCGCCCGACGGATCTCGTCCTTGGACTTGTTGTTGCCGTGGAAGGCGATGCGGTCGGCGGGCATGCCGGCGGAGAGGGCGGTGGCGAGTTCGCCGCCGGAGCAGACGTCGAGGTTGAGCCCCTCTTCGTGCAGCCACCGCACGACGGCACGGGACAGGAACGCCTTGCCCGCGTAGAAGACGTCGGCGTCGGCCCCGAAGGCGGTACGCCACGCGCGGGCCCGCTCCCGGAAGTCGGCCTCGTCGAGGACGTAGGCGGGGGTGCCGTGCTCCTCGGCGAGGGTCTTGACGTCGATACCGCCGACGGTGAGGACACCGTCCTCGTCACGGGTGACCGTCTGGGCCCAGACCTTGGGGTCGAGGGTGTTGAGGTCGGCGGGCGGCGCGGAGTAGTGGCCCTCGGTGAGGACGTCTGCGTGGCGGGGCCCGGCGGGGTGGGCGGAACGGCTCATGTTCTTCGCTGGCTCTCTGTTCGCTGTCTCAGAGGTGTTCGGGTGCGTCGATGCCGAGCAGGGACAGGCCACCGGCCAGCACCGTCCCGGCGGCTTCGGCGAGGGCGAGCCGGGCGCGGTGGGCGGCCGAGGGTTTCTCGTCGCCGCGCGGCAGCACGGTCGGCAGGACGGCGAGCACGGCATCGGCGACGGTGACGAGGTGCCGGGCAAGACGGTCGGGGGCGTGGTGGGCCGCCGCCTGGGCGAGGATGCGGGGGTGGTCGGCCAGGAGAGGAGTGAGGGTGGGCCGTAGGTGTACGGCGGTGGGTTCGGCGAGTGCAGCAGGTACGGCGGTGAAGCCCAGCTCGGCGGCGTTGCGGCTGAGGGCCCGGGTGCGGGCGTGGGCGTAGCGGACGCGGAAGAGGGGGTTGCCCTCACGCTGGACGAGGTGCTCGTCGGTGATCCGGGGCCGGTCGTGGGCGGCGGGGTGGAGCAGGGCCCAGCGGGCGGCGTCGCGGCCGAGGGGGACGGGGTCGGCCGGGGCGGGCACGGGGCGGATGCCGATGTCGAGGGGGGCGGGGGCCTCGGGGGTGCCGTAAGCGTCGACGCGCACCCCGAGGGTGTCGGTCCACTCGGCCGTGGGAGGCCCTTCACAGCTGGTGCGGACGAGGGCGCCCTGGGAGCGGAGGATGCGGGAGACGGCGTCCATGACGACGACGGCACGTACCTCGCGGGCCGCGTGCAGCTGCACGACCTGGCCGCTCGGCCCGTCCGCGAACCCGTACCGCGCCCCGCTCGCCAGGATCTCCGCCACGAGGGCGGTGGGGAGGGCATGGGCATCGCTCAGGCTGAAGTTGAGGAAGCCGGGCCCGGTGACGACGACGTCGGCGATGCCGTCGGTGCCGCTCAGATGCGGCCGCAGGATCTCGGCGACACGGCGGGGCGGTTGTCCGGCGGGGCGGGCGAGCTGGAGGGCGATGTTGGTGGCGTAGTCGCCACACCCCCCGGGCCCGGGGATGGTGACGACAGCCCGTCCCGGCACGGACACGCTCAGCTCTCCCCCGTCGACAGCGCGACGGACCGCGCGCAGCACGGTGCGGGAGAGCTCGACGGGGGTCACGGGACAAGCGTATGGGAGGAGGGGGGTGGGTAGGCGAGTCGGTTTAACGGAAGGTCCGGGATGTGGACGCCCGTGGACAGCCAGGAAACAGCGATCCCCCAACTGGAGCGGCAGCGCCGATCAGCCGCCGGCCCGCCCGGCGCGCTCGGCCTCACCGGCGCCGAGGACGCCGTCGAAGACCGCGTCCTCATCCCCGTCCGTCTGGTCCGCGCCGTGCCTGCGCTCCATCAACTGCCGCACGAGCTGGACGAGTTCGGCGGGCTCGAAGGGCTTGGCGAGGAAGGCGTCGACACCGACGTCGAGGCCGCTCTCGACCTCGTACTGCGTACAGGCGCTGACGATGGCGAGCGGCAGATCACGGGTCCGGGGGTCGGAGCGCAGCCGAGCGGCGGTACGAAGCCCGTCAAGGCGGGGCATCACGACATCAAGGGTCACCACATCGGGCCGCACCTGATGCACGACATCCAGACACTCGGCACCATCGGCCGCGGTCACGACCTCGAGACCCTCCAGCTCGAGATTGACCCTGATCAACTGCCGGATGACCTTGTTGTCGTCCACAACAAGCACCCGGCCCGACGCGCCTGGCACAACTCGAGAGTAGGTCCGGACCGGCCACCGCGTCCGGGTTTTCCCGACTTCCACCCGTACCGGGGACCGCGACCCCCTCTGACCGCCGGAAATACCTGTTCATGAAGACCCCATCGAAGCTGGTAGGGTTCTACCCGTCGCCGCGCACAGTGCGGCGGACGCCCGCGTAGCTCAGGGGATAGAGCAACGGTCTCCGGAACCGTGTGCGCAGGTTCGAATCCTGCCGTGGGCAC
>JABFXD010001048.1 GCA_013361925.1 Streptomyces sp.
CCGAAGTGCAGGCTCACCACGGACCCGTTCCGGACCTCGCCGAGCACCTTGCGGGTGATCGCGGGGGCGCCGGGCGAGGTGAAGTCCAGGGCGTCGACGTCGTACGACAGGACGTGCGGGTAGCCGACGCGGCGGGCCAGCCGTTCGACGAGCGGCGAGGCCCGGGCGGCGCGCGAGGGCCGGAACCAGCTGCCGATGGAGCCGGTGAGGCCGCGCAGCCGGTCGGCGCAGCCCTCGATCTCGGCGCGCGCGTCGGCCTCGGACATGTCGTTGACGCCGAGGTGGTGGAGGGTGTGGTTGCCGAGGTCATGGCCGCCGTCGAGGATGCGGCGGGCGAGCTCGGGGTGCGCGTCGAGCCAGGTGCCGACGGCGAGGACGGTGATACGGGCGCCGTGTGCCTCGGCCGCGGAGAGCAGTGCCCGGGCGGTGGCGGGGTCGCCGTTGCCGTGGAAGGTGAGGGCGACGCGGGGGCGGTCGCGGGGGCCGTGGGTGAGCTGGGCGGGAAGGCCGGGCAAGCGGCGTGGGCCGGGGGCGGGGGGTCCGGCCGAGGGGGCGGCGGACCGGGAGGGGGCCGGATGAGCGACGGCACCATGGGTGGCGCACCCGGCGGTGAACGCGAGTCCGGCGGTGGCGCGGAGCACTGTCCGACGATCGGTAGTGGTCACTTGCCCCATTTAAGGACGGTTTGCCCCGACTACCGATCAGCGACCCGCATCTCGAACCACGTCGTCTTCCCGCGCGGCAGCAGATCGACGCCCCAGCGGTCCGACAGCTTGTCCACCAGGAACAGCCCCCGCCCGCTGATGTCCATCTCCTGCACCGGCATCAGACACGGCAGCCCGCGCGAGGGGTCGCGCACCTCGACGCGGATCCAGCCCCGCCGCCGGCGCATCCGGAGCCCGAACACCCGCGCGCCCGTGTGCCGGACGGCGTTGCCGACGAGTTCGGAGACGAGTAAAACGGCGTCCTCGGTCATCTTCGGGGTGAGCCCCCACTGGCGGAGGACGACGACCTGGGTCAGCCGGCGGGCCGTGGCCGCGGACTCGGGGCGGGACGGAAGCGGAACCTCCGCCTCGGTGGGATCTCCGAACAACTCCAGCGCCTTCTGCGCGTGTTCGTCCTCGACCGTGGGCGACCAGCGCGCCGCGGTCGCACGGCCGTGTCCCCGCGGCTGTTCGATACCCTCCAGCCCCGCCATGCCCCCATCATGGCCGCACCGGCCGCCCTCCGGGGCCGTTCCTGCCGAATACGCCCCCCGGAATCCACCATTCCGCTGTTTCCGATCGGCATATGCCAGCGGCAGTTCGGGGTGGTCGACAGCCCTGCTGACCTGCGATGGAGGCTCGGTTGGTGGCAATCGACGGTCCCCCTCGACAAGGCAGACTTAAGGTTGCGTTAAGGCTCCCATAAACCGCCCCATCGAGGGACCCGGATGAGACATCCCGTCAATTGCAAGTGGTTCAGGGAAGTTTCACCACCGGCTTTTCCGCCCGGCCCGTCAGAGGAACTTCGCCTTCCCCGGCCCCTCCTCGACGAAGCTGCGCATGCCGATCTCCCGGTCGGCGGTGGCGAACAGGCCCGCGAACCAGTTCCGTTCGACGGCGAGCCCGGTGTCGATGTCCGTCTCCAGACCCGTGTCGATCGACTCCTTCGCCGCCCGCAGCGCGATCGCCGGACCCTGTGCCAGCTTCGCCGCCCACGCCCGCGCCTCGGTGTACACCTCGGCGGCCGGGACCACCCGGTCCACCAGACCCAGCCGCTCCGCCTCGTCGGCCTTGACCATCCGGCCGGTGAAGATGAGGTCCTTCGCCTTGGACGGGCCGATGAGGCGGGCCAGACGCTGGGTGCCACCGGCGCCCGGGATCAGACCGAGCAGGATCTCGGGCTGGCCCAGCTTGGCGTTGTCGGCGGCGATCCGGAAGTCCGCGCACAGCGCCAGCTCGCAACCGCCGCCCAGCGCATAGCCGGTGACGGCCGCGACGACCGGCTTGGGGATGCGGGCCACGGCCGTGAACGAGTCCTGGAGGGCGCGGGCGCGCAGGACCATCGCGGTGTGGTCCATGGCCTGCATCTCCTTGATGTCCGCGCCGGCCGCGAACACCTTCTCCCCGCCGTAGACCACCACGGCCCGCACGTCGTCCCGACGCGTCGCCTCCTCGGCGAGCTCCTTGAGCCGGTCCTGGGTGGCGACGTCCAGCGCGTTCATGGGCGGACGGTCGAGAAGGATGGTGCCGACGCCTTCGGCGACTTCCAGAGTTACGGTCATGGGGGAAGGTTAACGGCCACTAACGACAACGGCCCCGGTGGAGTAGCTCACACCGGGGCCGCACGCCGAGCGTCGTGGGACTACTTCTCACCCCACTTCTCGGACTACTTCTTCCACTCCGACCAGGACATGTTCCAGCCGTTGTAGCCGTTGTCCGGGGCGACCGTGGCGTCGTTGGAGTGCTTCACGACCACCACGTCGCCGATGATCGAGTGGTCGAAGAACCACGCGGCCGGCGCGGAGCGGTCGCCGCCGCCGCGGTTGTCGCGCAGGCCCACGCAGCCGTGGCTGGCGTTGTAGTTGCCGAAGGCGTCGCCGCCCCAGTAGTTGCCGTGGATGAAGGTGCCCGAGTTGGTCAGGCGCATGGCGTCGGGGACGTCCTTGATGTCGTACTCGCCGCCGTAGCCGACCGTCTCGCCGTTCATCCGGGTCACCCGGAGGCGCTCGCTGATGACCATCTGGCCGTTCCAGGTGTCGTAGCCGGGCTTGCCGGTGGTGACGGGCAGGGTCTTGATGACCTTGCCGTCCTGCATGACCTTCATCGTGTGCTTCTTGGCGTCCACGACGGAGACCTGGTTGCGGCCGATGGTGAAGGACACCGACTTGGCCTGCTTGCCGTAGACGCCGTCCCGGCCCTCGACGCCGTCGAGGTTGAGGTCGACGGTGACCTTGGTGCCCTCGGCCCAGTAGTCCTCGGGGCGGAAGTCGAGGCGGTCGTTGCCGAACCAGTGGCCCTCGACGTCGACGGCCGGCTCGGTCTTGATGCTGATGGCCTTCTCGACGTCGTCCGGGTTGGTGATGCCCCGGGTGAAGCGGATCGAGAAGGGCATCCCGACGCCGACCTTCGAGCCGTCCTCCGGCGTGAAGTTGCCGACGAAGGTGTTCTTCGGCGTCAGGGTGGTGAAGCTGGAGTCCTCGGCGGCCTCACGGCCCTCGGAGTCCTTCGCGACCGCGTGCACCGCGTAGGTGGTGGCACCGGCCAGGTGGGTGGACGGCGTCCAGGAGGCGCCGTCGGCGGATATCTCGCCGTCGACCTTGTCGCCCTTGGCCGTCTTGACCTCGACCGTCGTCAGCTTGCCCTTGGTGGCGCTCACCTTGAGGGCGCCACTGGTCTCCACGGACTTCGCGCCGTCCTTGGGCGCGATGGCGACGACGGCCGCCGACTGCTTGCTCTCCGCGGCGCTCGCGTCCTCGCCCTTGCCGGTCCCGGCCTTGCCGTCCGAGTCCCCGCCGCCGCCCCCGCACGCGGTGACGGCGACCAGCATCACTCCGGACACCACGGCCATCCAGCCCTTGCGCCGCCGCACGCGTGCGTCAACCGACGCCCCCGATATCGGTCGCACGTTCAAAGTGTTTCTCCCCTCGCCGGGCCCGGTCCAGGCCCGCAACCCCCTGCGCGTCCCGCGCACTCGGCGCATATTAACCAGAAGATCCCGGCCGTCGGCGGGGTGTGATTGTCACCGTTCGGTCCCAACCGTGACCCCCGCCCCGCCCGTCAACCCGGCCCCCCACCTGGTTACTTCACCGCGCTGCCCGCCTTCCACTCCTTCCATCCCATATTCCACCCTCCGAGCCCGTTGTCAGGAGCGACCTTTTTGTCATCACTGTGGACGACCTCGACGACATCGCCGATGAGGCTGCGGTCGAAGAACCAGCCCGCGGGGGTGTCCGAACCGCCCCCCTTCACATCCCTCAGACCGACACAGCCGTGGCTGACGTTGACCTTGCCGGGGGCGTCCGGCGCCCAGTAGTTGCCGTGCAGGAAGGTGCCGGAGTCGGTGAGGCGCAGGGCGTGCGGGACGTCGGGGATGTCGTACTCGCCGCCGAAGCCGACCGTGCGGCTGTTCATCCGCGTCACTTCGAGCATCTCGGTGATGACCATCTTGCCGTTGTAGGTCGTGGTCCGGGGTGCCCCGGCCGTGATCGGCACCGTGGCCAGCAGTTCGTCGTCCCGTCTGACCTGCATGGTGTGCTTGGCGGCGTCGACCAGGGAGACCTGGCTGCGGCCGACGGTGAAGGAGAACGTCTTGTACTGGAGGCCGTAGACGCCGGGGGCGCCCTCGACGTCGCGGAGGCGGAGCGAGACGGTCACCTGGGTGCCGGGCTTCCAGTAGTGCTCGGGGCGGAAGTCGAGGCGGCCCTTGTCGAACCAGTGCGGGCGGATCTCGACGGGTGGCTCGGCGGTGACGTGGACGGCGCGTTCGACGGCCGCGCGGTTCTCGATGTCGCGGTTGAAGCCGAGGGAGACGATCATCCCGGTGCCGACCGTGGAGCGGTTCTCCGGGGTGACGTACCCGATGAAGCGTTCGTCGGGGACGTAGGTGGTGAACGTGGTGTGCCGGGCGGAGCGGCGGCCGTGGCCGTCGAGGGCGACGACGTCGACGGTGTACTTCGCGGCGAGGGCGAGCCGCCCGTCGTCGGGCTCCCACCTCAGCCCGTCCTCGGAGACGTGACCGGGCACCGGGGTGTCCTGCGCGTCCTGGGACTTGACGACCTTCACCGACTCCAGCCGCCCGCTGGGCACCCGCACCCGCAGCCGGCTGTCCTGTTCCACGCCCTTGCTGCCGTCGTCCGGGGTGACCCGGATGACGTCCTCGGGTGCGGGCGGTTTCCCGAGCCCCCCGAGGTCGAGCCCGCCCGACCCCGAAGTGCAGCCGGCCAGCAGTCCTGCCCATGTCAGTACGGCGGCCAGAGCGGCCCCTGCGCGCCGAGCGCGCCTGTGTGCATGCCTCACGGAGGGCCCAACGATCGGCCCCGCCCCGGGGAAACGTGAGTGCGAGCCAAGCGCTGGGCAGAACAGTGGGGAGGACGACGCGAACGGGAGCTGCGGCCGGGACGCCGTGCGCTCATTTTCGCGTCGTTCCGCGAGCCGTGGGAGGCCTGAGGTGTCCAGCGCAGCCGAGCAGGAGGCGGTGGCCGACGACGTACGGCCGGCTGCCGTGAACGGTGCGCGGCGCACGCCGTCGGCGCCGGCCGTGCCCGTGTGGCCCGGTGCGCCCGTGCCGTTGGGGGCCCGGTTCCGGGTGGGCCCGGACGGGGTCGCGGGCACCAACTTCGCGTTGTGGGCGGGCGGCGCGGAGGGCGTCGAGCTGTGCCTCTTCGACGAGCACGGCAAGGAGACCCGGGCCCCGCTGACCGAGCTGACGCACGAGATCTGGCACGGGTTCGTGCCGGGCGTCGGGCCGGGTCAGCGGTACGGCTACCGGGTGCACGGGCGCTGGGACCCCTGGACCGGCGGGCGCTGGAACCCGGCGAAGCTGCTCCTCGACCCGTACGCCCGTGCCGTGGACGGCGACTTCAGCCTGCCGCCCGAGGTGTACGGGCATGTCCGCGACTGGCCCCAGCAGCAGGTCGCCGACACCGTGCGCGACGACCGGGACTCGGCGCCGCACGTCCCCAAGGGCGTGGTCGTCCACGACGACGCCCCCGACGACGAGTGGGCGGACGACCGCCGCCCGAAGACACCGTGGGCGGACTCGGTCATCTACGAGCTGCATGTACGGGGCTTCACGAAACTGCACCCCGGCATCCCCGAGGAACTGCGCGGCACCTACGCCGGGTTGGCGCATCCGGCGGCCATCGAGCACCTCACCAAGCTCGGCGTCACGGCCGTCGAGCTGCTGCCCGTCCACCAGTTCGCCCACGAGGACCATCTGCTGCGCCGTGGCCTGAAGAACTACTGGGGCTACAACTCCATCGGCTACTTCGCCCCGCACGCCGGCTACGCCGCCTCCGGCACCACCGGCCAGCAGGTCGGCGAGTTCCGCGACATGGTGCGCGCACTGCACGAGGCGGGCATCGAGGTCATCCTCGACGTGGTCTACAACCACACGGCGGAGGCGGGCGAGTTGGGCCCGACGCTGTCGCTGAAGGGCATCGACAACCGGGGCTACTACCGGCTCCAGTCGGACGCCCGCCGGTACGCCGACTACACGGGCTGCGGCAACACCCTGCACGTCGTCCAGCCGCACGTCCTGCGCCTCATCACCGACTCGCTGCGCTACTGGGTCACCGAGATGGGCGTCGACGGCTTCCGCTTCGACCTGGCGGCGGCGCTGGCGCGTTCGATGCACGACGTCGACATGCTGTCCCCGTTCCTCGCGGTGATCGCCCAGGACCCGGTGCTGCGCCGGGTGAAGCTGATCGCCGAGCCGTGGGACGTCGGGTCGGGCGGCTATCAGGTGGGCGCCTTCCCCCCGCTGTGGACGGAGTGGAACGACCGCTACCGCAACGCCGTACGGGACTTCTGGCGCGGCGCGCTGCCGGACGTACGGGACCTGGGGTACCGGCTGTCGGGGTCGAGCGACCTGTACGCGTGGGGCGGGCGACGCCCGTACGCGTCGGTCAACTTCATCACCGCGCACGACGGTTTCACGCTGCGCGACATGGTGTCGTACGAACGCAAGCACAACGAGGCCAACGGCGAGGGCAACCGGGACGGTTCGAACGACAACCGGTCGTGGAACTGCGGCGCCGAGGGAGAGACGGACGAGGAGCGGGTACGGGCGCTGCGGCGCCGCCAGTTGCGCAATCTGCTCACCACGCTGCTGCTGTCGACGGGCGTGCCGATGCTGGTCGCGGGCGATGAGCTGGGGCGCACCCAGCGGGGCAACAACAACGCGTACTGCCAGGACAACGAGATCAGCTGGCTGGACTGGGGGCTGCTGGAACAGCCGGGCTGGAAGGCGCTGTTCGAGCTGACGTCCCGGCTGATCGCGCTGCGGCACCAGCACCCGGTGCTGCGTCGGCGGGCCTTCTTCTCGGGACGGGCGCACTCCGCGGACGGGCTGCGCGATCTGGCGTGGTTCACCGCGCGGGGCGCCGAGATGACGGAACGCGACTGGTACGCGCCCGCCGCCACGCTCGGCATGTATCTCTCCGGGCGGGACATCCCGGGCCGCGACGAGCGCGGGGATGCCGTCCTCGACGACAGTTTCCTGGCCGTGCTGCACGCCGGGGACCGTCCGGCGAGCTTCGTGCTGCCGGGGCCGCCGTGGGCGGAACGGTACGAGGTCGTCGTCGACACCTCGCGGGAGGAGCAGGGGTCGGCGCCGGGGGTCGTGCACCGGGCGGGGGCGGCGATCACGGTTCCGGCGCGGGCGGTTCTGCTGCTGCGCGTCGGGTAGGAGTCGGCGGTGACCAACGGGAACACGTACTTCCTGCGGAACAACGACCGGTCGCC
>JABFXD010000302.1 GCA_013361925.1 Streptomyces sp.
CGCAGCACCCACGCCACATCCCTGAGCAGCGCGTGCCGCCACCCCGCCCGGTCGTGCTCCGACGCCGACCGCGACACCCGTACGGCGGCACCGCACCGCTCCGCCAGCGCCTCGACCCGCCCGCAGTGCGGCAGCATCGGCGTCTCGTGTTCCCCCACGTCGAAGGCGACCCGCAGCCCGGACAGGTCGGGCAGCCCGCACAGGCGCTCGGCGAGGGCGCCACCCACCGGACCCCCGAACGGATCCGCCGACCCCATCGCCTCCGGCGTCCACCAGAACGACCCCGACTGACAGGCGACACGCGACACCAGCTCGGGGAACTCCAGCGCCGCGTACAGCGCGCTCAGCCCGCCGAGGCTCTGTCCGGCGACCACCAGCCGGTCCGGGTCGCCCGGCACGCCCGACTCCGCGACGAGCGGCAGCAGTTCGTCCCGGACCGCCCGCCACATCTCGGGCCGGCACGCGTACTCGGTCCGCCGGTCCTTGGCCGGAAGGAAGACCAGGGTGACGGGCGGTACGTCGCCGGCGGCGACCGCCGCGTCGAAGGCGGCCATGGCCGGATGCAGATACAGCCAGTCGTCCCCGTCCAGGAGCAGCACCAACGGCCCACCGCCGCCCACCGGATGAACGCGCACGGTACGCCGCCCGCCGAGCCGCTCGGAGGCCCAGCGGAGCCGGGTGCGGGGGAGCGGCAGTACGTCGTCGGCGCCGACCAGGGGCCAGTGCGGCTGGGGCGGGGCGTCCGGCGTGGCCGCGATGGACCGGTCGCCGCCCGCCCCGGCCGGGTTGAGCGGATCGGCGTACGCCTGGCCGTCGGCGAGGAACTGGTAGGTGACCCGCAGCCGTTGGGGCATCCGCACCTGGGCGTACCAGCAGTCGGTCTCGCCCCACCGGCGCAGGGGCACGTCCTCGGACCAGCTCTCGAAGCCGATGCGCGCCTCGGTCCCCCGCCACAGGAACAGGGTCACCCAGCCGCCGTCACCGGAGGCCACCGAGACGGGCCCCGCCGCGGCAGCCCAGAAGTCGTCGGAACCGGGCTCGCCGGGCAGCCCGAAATCCCTGAATCCAAAGCCGTTCTCGGCCATGAACGACTCCTTGTGGGAGGGAAGACGAAAAGCTAGGCTCGATCCAATTAGGCGAGCCTAACCTAATGTTGACGTCCGTAGGAGGTACTCGACATGAGCACCAACCCCTTCGACGACGCCGAAGGCCGTTTCCTGGTCCTGGTGAACGACGAGGGCCAGCACTCGCTGTGGCCCGCCTTCGCCGGAGTCCCCGGCGGGTGGACGGTCGCCTTCGAGGAGAACACCCGGGACGCCTGCCTGGCCTACGTCGAGACCAACTGGACGGACCTGCGCCCCAGGTCACTGTTCAGCCCAGCGCCCGGTCCAAGTTGAACGCCGCGCTGATCAGCGCGAGATGGGTGAACGCCTGCGGGAAGTTGCCCTGTTGCTCACCGGTGTGGCTGATCTCCTCGGCGTAGAGGCCGAGATGGTTGGCGTACGTCAGCATCTTCTCGAAGGCGAGCCGCGCCTCGTCGACCCGACCCGCGTGCACCATGGCCTCGACGTACCAGAACGAGCAGATCGAGAACGTGCCCTCGTCGCCGCGCAGTCCGTCCGGGCTGGCCAGCGGGTCGTAGCGGTAGACCAGCGAGTCGGAGACCAGCTCCTGCGTCAACGCGTCCAGGGTGGAGAGCCACTTGGGGTCGGTCGGCGCGATGAACTTCGACAGCGGCATCATCAGCACGGCCGCGTCCAGGACGTCGCCGTCCTCGTGCTGCACGAACGCCTGGCGGGTCTCCGACCAGCCCCGGCTCATGATCCGCCGGTAGATGGTGTCCCGGCACTCCCGCCAGCGGGGCAGATCGGCGGGCAGGCCACGGCGGTTGGCCATGCGGATCGCCCGCTCGATCGCCACCCAGCACATCAGGCGCGAGTACAGGAAGTTCTTCCGGCCGCCGCGGGTCTCCCAGATGCCCTCGTCGGGCTGGTCCCAGTGCGCGCACACCCACTCCACCAGGGCGCACACGTCGTCCCACTGCGCGCTGGAGACGGGCTTGGCCCACTTGTCGTAGAGGTAGATGGAGTCGATCAGGGCGCCGTAGATGTCGAGCTGGAGCTGATCGGAGGCGGCGTTGCCGACCCGGACCGGCGCGGAGCCCTGATGCCCTTCCAGATGCGGGAGTTCGGACTCGGGGAGGTCCGTGCGGCCGTCGATGCCGTACATGATCTGGAGCGGCCCGGACGGCTTGCCGTCGCCCGGACTGACGTGCTTGGTCACGAAGTTCATGAACGCCTCGGCCTCCTCGGTGAAGCCGAGGCGCAGCAGCGCGTAGACACAGAAGGCGGCGTCGCGCACCCACACGTACCGGTAGTCCCAGTTGCGTTCGCCGCCGAGCTGCTCGGGCAGACTCGTGGTCGGCGCGGCGACGATGGCGCCGGTGGGCGCGTAGGTGAGCAGCTTGAGGGTGAGGGCCGAGCGGTGCACCATCTCCCGCCAGCGGCCCCGGTACTTGGAGTGCGACAGCCAGCGCCGCCAGTACGCCACCGTGGTCGCGAACTGCTCCTCCGCCTCGGTCCGCGCGCACCGGCGCGGCGACACCTCGCCGCCGACCTGGTCAAGGGCGAACACCGCCGACTCGCCCTCGGCGAGCTTGAAGTCGGCGCGCGCGTCCAGGCCGTCCGTCTCCAGCGGCACGGTCGCGGTCAGGCCCAGCGACAGCTTCTCGGACTCGAAGAGCGCGACGTCGCCGACCATCCGCAGCCGATGCGGCCTGCGGCCGTAGTCGAAGCGCGGGGCGACCCGGGTCCGGAACGGGATCGAGCCCCGTACGCACACCACCCGCCGGATCAGCCGGTGCCGCTCGACCTCGGCCGCCTCTCCGTCGACCGGCATGAAGTCCTGCACCTCGCCGACGCCGTCCTCGGTGAAGAACCGGGTGATCAGGACGTTGGTGTCGGGGAAGTAGAACTGCTTGGTCCGGGCCGGCACCGACGCCGCGAGCTCGAAGGCGCCGCCCCGCTCCGCGTCGAGGATCGCCGCGAAGACGCTGGGCGCGTCGAAGGACGGGCAGCAGTACCAGTCGATGGTGCCGTCCGTGCCCACCAGGGCCACGCTGCGCAGATCCCCGATCAGCCCGTGCTCGGCGATCGGCAGATACGGCGCAGACGTCGGTGTTCCGCTCATCGCAGCCTCCCTGCCCCCAGCGTAGGTCGATCCGGGCGGCCGGGTGCGGGAACCGCGTCAGACCGCGACCACCCGGATCCCCGCCTCCTCGAAGCGCCGCACCATGTCCGCGCCCACGGCCGTGTCGGTGACCAGCGTGTCCACCGCCTCCGCCGCGCAGATCCGGGCGAACGCCCGCTGCCCCAGCTTGCTGGAGTCGGCCGCCACGACCACCCGCTCGGCCCGCTCGCACAGCAGCCGGTTGATCGCCGCCTCCGCCTCGTCGGCCGCGGCGGCCCCGTGCGTGACGTCGAAGGCGACCACGCCGAGCACCGCCACATCGAGGGTGATCTGGCTCAGCACCCCGTCGGCGAGCGGCCCGATGAGCTCGTACGACTGCGCCCGCGCGACCCCGCCGGTCACCACGATCTTGAACTGGGGGCGGACGGCCAGCTCGTTGGCGATGTTGAGCGCGTTGGTGACGACCGTCAGGGCGGGCGAACCGGACGCGAGATCACTGCGCACGGCCAGGGCGCGGGCCACCTCCGTGGTGGTCGTGCCGCCGGTCAGCCCCACCGCCTCGCCGGGGGCGAGCAGATCCGCGACGGCCTTGGCGATGCGCTGCTTCTCGGAGGCGCGCCGGGCGGTCTTGTAGCGCAGCGGCAGCTCGTAGGACACCCCGTGCACGACCGCGCCGCCCCGCGTGCGCACGAGCATCTGCTGCTCGGCCAGCTGGTCGAAGTCGCGCCGGATCGTCGCCGCCGAGACCTCCAGCTCGGCTGCGGCCTCCTCGACCTCCAGCCGGCCGCGCTCGACGAGCAGTTCCAGCAGCGACTTCCAGCGGGCGTCGCGGGACATCCGCACCCTCCCATCCTCGATCACCCGGCGACCCTAGCGCACCCCGCGCCCGTCCAGATGCTTGATTCTGCTCGAAACATCGCTATATCTTGCACGAACAATCACCGATGGGGAGGGGTGACGCATGACGCACGGCATGACTCATGTCGAGAGCGAGCTGACGAGCCAGCCCGAGTGCTGGATGCGCGCGGCGGCCGAGGCGGGCGGACACGGCGGGGCGCTGCCGGTGGCGGGGGAGCGGGTCGCGATCGTGGGGTGCGGCACGTCGTACTTCATGGGCCAGTCCGTGGCCGCGCTCCGCGAAGGGGCGGGTCAGGGCGAGACCGACGCCTTCGCCGCGTCGGAGTTCCCGCGGGGACGCTCGTACGACCGCGTCGTCGCCCTGACCCGGTCAGGCACCACCACCGAGGTCCTGGAACTGCTCGGCCGGTTGAAGGGGCGCATACCCACCACGGCGATCACCGCCGATCCGCGCACGCCCGTCATGGAGGCCGCCGACGACGTCGTCGTCCTCGACTACGCGGACGAACGGTCCGTCGTGCAGACCCGGTTCGCGACGACCGCGCTGACCCTGCTCCGCGCCCACCTCGGACTGCACACGGACACGGCCGTCGCCGACGCCCGCACCGCGCTCACCGAACCGCTGCCCGAAGGCCTCGTCGCCTGCACGCAGTTCACCTTCCTCGGCCGCGGCTGGACCGTGGGCCTCGCCAACGAGGCCGGGCTGAAGATGCGAGAGGCCTCCTTGTCCTGGACCGAGGCGTACCCGGCGATGGAGTACCGGCACGGCCCCATCAGCGTCTCCACCCACTCCACCGCGACCTGGATGCTCGGCGAGGCCCCCGAGGGCCTGGCCGAACAGGTCCGCGACACCGGCGCACTCTGGGTCGACGGCGGCCTCGACCCGCTCGCCGAACTCGTCCGCGCCCAGCGCCTCGCCGTGGCCGTCGCGGCGGCCCGGGGTCTCGACCCGGACCGGCCGCGCCACCTCACCCGCTCCGTCATCCTCGCCGAGTCATAGGAGCGGTCGTGCCTCTCGTCACCACCGGCGAACTGGTCGCCGCCGCCACCGCCGCGCGCTCCGCCGTCGCCGCCTTCAACGTCGTCACCCTCGAACATGTCGAGGCGGTGATCGCCGGCGCCGAGTCGGCGGACACCCCCGTCGTCCTCCAAGTCAGCGAGAACGCCGTCAAGTTCCGGCTGGGACGACTGCAACCCCTCGCCCGTGCCATCGTCGTCGCCGCCGAACGGGCCGCCGTGCCCGTCGCGTTGCACCTCGACCACGTCCAGAGCGACGCCCTGCTGCGACAGACCGCGGACGCCGGGTTCAGCTCCGTGATGTACGACGCCGCCCGCCTGCCCTACGCCGAGAACCTCGCCGCCACCCGCGCCGCCGCCGACTGGGCCCACGCCCAAGGCCTGTGGATCGAGGCCGAGTTGGGGCAGGTCGGCGGCAAGAACGGTGAGCCGCCGCTGGACGCCCACGACCCCGGCGCCCGCACCGACCCCGCCGAGGCCCGTGCCTTCGTGGCGGACTCCGGCGTGGACGCCCTGGCCGTCGCCGTCGGCAGCTCGCACGCCATGACCACCCGCACCGCCACCCTCGACCACGACCTCCTCAAACGCCTGGCCGCCGCCCTCGACACACCCCTCGTCCTGCACGGCTCGTCCGGCGTGCCCGACGACGAACTCGCCGCGGCCGTCACCGGCGGCATCGCCAAGGTCAACGTCGGCACCGCCCTCAACGTCGCCCTGACCGGCGCCGTACGGGAGTTCCTCACCGCCCACCCCGAAGCCGTCGACTCACGCAAGTACCTGGCCGTGGGCCGGGACGCGATGGCGCGGGAGGTGACCCGGATCATCCGCGTGGTGAGCGGCGGGCACCGGCCGCCCGCGCCTACCGCTTGACGGCCTTCAGCACCACGAACTTCGGGTCGCTCGCGACAAGCCGGCTGTTGCCGAACAACCGCCGCAACGTCACGTGGTACCCCAGATGACGGTTCCCCACCACCCACAGCTCCCCGCCCGGCCGCAACGCGCGCCGGGCGTCGGCGAACATACGCTGCGCGGTCGCGTCGGTCGTCGCCTGATGGGAGTGGAACGGCGGGTTGTTGAGGACGAGGTCCACACTCCCCTCCGGCACCCCGGTCAGCCCGTCCCCGACCCGGAACTCGGCGTGCCCCGGCACACCGTTCGCCTTGTACGTCGCCTCGGCCGAGGCCACCGCCTGGAACGACTCGTCGACGAACAGCACCTCGGCCGCGGGATCGGCCAGCGCCACCGCCGTCCCCACGACCCCGTTGCCGCACCCCAGGTCGACCACGCGCGCCGCCCCGCGCGTGTCCGGCAGATGCCCGAGGAAGAACCGCGTGCCGATGTCGAGGCGGTCGGCGCAGAAGACCCCCGCGTGGTTGACGACGGTCCGCCCCGAGACCGGCCCGATGTCCTCGGGCAGCGCGTACCGGTACGGCCAAGGGGTGGCGGCGACCTTGCCGGGCGCCTGCGGGGTGCTGAAGATCAGCCGCGCCTTCTTCTCGGCGAGCGAGGTGCGGGTCGGCCCGATGATCCGCTCGAAGAGCCGGAGCGTGGAGGTGTGGATCTCCTTCACCATGCCGGTGCCGACGACGACCGTCCCCTCGTGCACCCCGGGCGCCAGGCGCAGCAGCTGGTCCTCCAGCAGGGCCAGGCTCTTCGGCACCCGGACCAGCAGCACGTCGATCCGCCCCGGCGGCGGGTCCTGCGTCGTCAGCAACCGCACCGTGCCGGTCCCGACACCGTTGCGCGCGAGATTGGCCCGGGTCGCCTCCTGGCTCAGATACGAGTCCGTGATCTGCGTCGGCCCGTGCGCCGCCAGCGCCGTGACCAGCGCACCCCACCGGTCGCCCAGCACCACGACCGTCCCGGACAGCTCGACCCCCTGGAGGTGCCGCAGCAGATACTCGTCCGAGGCGTCCCAGGCACGCAGCCGGTCACGCGGGTCCTCGGGGAAACGGGCCAGCGCGAGCTCGCCCCAGGGCGTCGTCATACGGTCGTTCATGGTGGGTCCAGGCTAGCGGAACCGCAGCTCACGGCCGCTTGGCAGGATGGTGTCCATGGAGGCCGAGCTGTTCCCCAGGGATCGCACCGAGGTGGCGCCGGGCGCGGTGCACATGCCGGACTGGCTGGGCGCCGGGCGGCAGCGGGAGCTGCTGGAGGCCTGCCGGGACTGGGCCCGTCCGCCCGCCGGGCTGCGCACGGTGCGCACACCCGGGGGCGGCACGATGACCGCACGGCAGGTGTGTCTGGGCCGGCACTGGTACCCGTACGGCTATGCCCGCACGGTCGTGGACGGCGACGGTTCCCCGGTGAAGCCGTTCCCGGCGTGGCTGGGGGAGCTGGGCGCGAGTGCGGTGCGGGAGGCACTCGGGGTGACACCCCCG
>JABFXD010000375.1 GCA_013361925.1 Streptomyces sp.
CTCCTCCTTGAGGATGAGGGGCGCGGGCCCGCTGGTGCTGTGTCACCAAGCGGAAGTGCGCGCACGGGCACGACGCCCTCGGGCGGGCCCGCGGGGGAGCCTGGTGGTCCACCCGAGACCAGACCTGGAGACCCGTTTCCCGTGGCTACCTTGCTTTACCGGCTGGGCCGAACCGCCTTCCGGCGCCGTTGGCTCGTGACGTTGTTGTGGGCCGTGCTCCTCGGTGCCGTCGGCCTCGGCGCCGCCAAGGCCCCGGCCGCGTCCGACGACGGCACGTCCTTCATGCCCGGCATCGAGGCGCAGAAGGCCTTCGACCTCATCGGCGAGCGTTTCCCCGGCTCGGCCGCCGACGGCGCGACCGCGCGGATCGTGTTCGTCGCTCCCGCGGGGGAGAAGGTCACCGCCGCGGCCAACCGTGCCGCGATCGACGCCTTCGTCAAGGACGCCGCCTCCGAGCGCCAGGTCTCCGGCGCGGTGAGTCCGTTCGCCGCGAAGGCGGTGAGCGAGGACGCTTCCACCGCGTACGCCACCGTCAACTTCAAGGTCGAGGCCGGCGATCTCACCGACGCCGACAAGACCGCACTGGAGAAGGCGATCGGACAGGCCCGGGACGCCGGGCTCACCGTCGAGGTCGGCGGCACCGCGCTCGCCGAACAGCCGGCGGCGGGCGGATCGGCCGAGGCGATCGGCATCGTCCTGGCCGCGGTCGTGCTGCTGATCACCTTCGGCTCGCTGGCCGCCGCAGGACTGCCGCTGCTGACCGCCCTCATCGGCGTCGGTGTCAGCATGGCCGCCATCCTGGCCCTCGGCAGCACCTTCGGCCTCTCCCTCACGACCGGCACGCTCGCCACGATGCTCGGCCTGGCCGTCGGCATCGACTACGCCCTGTTCGTGGTCTCCCGCTACCGGGAGGAGCGCGCGCACGGGCACGCGCCGCGTGAGGCGGCGGGCCTGGCCGTCGGTACGGCCGGCTCGGCCGTCGTGTTCGCCGGCCTCACCGTCATCATCGCGCTGGCCGGGCTGTCCGTGGTCGGCGTACCGATGCTGACGAAGATGGGGCTGTGCGCCGCGGGTGCCGTGGTCGTCGCGGTCCTGGTCGCCCTGACCCTCGTGCCCGCCCTGCTCGGCATGTGGCCGAACGCGGTGCTCTCCCGCGCCGCCCGCAAGCGCGGCCGGGTGAACCGGTCCGCGGACAACGGCGGTTCGCGCTGGGCGGGGTTCGTGCTGCGCCGTCCGGTGACCGTGCTGGTGGCGAGCGTGGTGGGCCTGGGCGTGCTCGCGCTGCCCGCCGCGCAGCTGGAGATGGGCATGCCGGGAGCCGAGTCCAAGCCGGTCTCGTCGACGGAACGGCGCGCCTACGACGCGCTCGCGGAGGGCTTCGGCGCGGGCTTCAACGGACCCCTCACCGTCGTCGCGGACATCAGGGGCGTGGACGACCCGAAGGCCGCCGTCGCCCGGATCACCGAGGCGATCGACGACACCGAGGGCGTCGTGTCCGTGTCGCCGGCCCGACTGAACCCGGCAGGCGACGCCGCGCTGTTCTCGGTGGTCCCGTCCACCGGCCCGAACGAGGAGAAGACCAAGGACCTCGTCCAGACGATCCGTCAGGAACGCGCCGGTCTGGAGCGGGAGACCGGGGCGAGCTTCGAGGTCACCGGCAGCACCGCGATGAACATCGACATCGCGCAGGCCCTCCAGGACGCGCTCGTGCCCTACCTGGGTGTCATCGTGATCCTCGCCCTCCTCCTGCTCCTGGTCGTCTTCCGCTCGCTGCTCGTGCCGGTCAAGGCCGCCTTCGGATTCCTGCTGTCCGTGCTGGCCGCTCTGGGCGCGGTCGTCGCGGTCTTCCAGTGGGGCTGGGGCGCCGCACTGCTGGGCGTGGAGCAGCCGGGGCCGATCATGAGCCTGATGCCGATCTTCCTGGTGGGCATCGTGTTCGGTCTCGCCATGGACTACGAGGTGTTCCTCGTCGCCCGGATGCGGGAGGCGTACGTCCACGGGGACAGCGCCCCGCAGGCGGTCGTCACCGGCTTCCGGCACAGCGCCCGCGTGGTGGTCGCCGCGGCGGTCATCATGATCGCGGTCTTCTCGGGATTCATGGGAGCGGGGGAGGCCATGATCAAGACGATCGGCTTCGGTCTCGCCGTGGCGGTGCTGTTCGACGCGTTCGTCGTCCGCATGGCGCTCGTGCCCGCGGTGCTTGCCCTGCTGGGTGACAAGGCGTGGTGGCTGCCGAAGTGGCTCGACCGGGTGCTGCCCCGCGTCGACGTCGAAGGCGCCGGGCTCACCACGCCTCAGGTGCCGGATGCGCAGAGGGCGCCCGGTACACAGGAACCCGCGCGCGTCTGACGCCTGGGCCGCGGTCCGCGGGGTCGGCCTACGGGCCCCGCGGGCCGCGGGTATGTGACGATGACTGCCCTTGTACTTCCCTCGGAGCGAGATGAACACGAGCTGGCGGCGTTGGGCGGCGAGCCGTCCCAAGGCGGCTGAAGCCGTGACGCTGGTGCTGCTGTTCGCGATCACGATGGCCAGCGTCCTGGTCACCTGGTCCGTCCTGGCCGAGGCCGCCCTGTGGCCGGGTGTCGCGCTGGCGGTCGTCGGCTGCGCCGCCCTGCGGTGGCGCCGGACACGGACCGTTCCCGTCATGGCGGTGACCCTGGGATGCGTCCTGGCCCAGGGGGCGTTCGGCTACCTTCTGACTCCCCTCCTGATGGCGCCGTTGCTGGTCGCGCAGTACTCCCTGAGCGTCCAGAGCCGCCGCCGAACGACGTGGAACAGCGCGTGCGTCGCCGTGGCCGGCATCGTGGCGACCGGGTTCTTCGTCGCCCCGTTCCACGACTCGCCCGTACTCGCCGTCGTCAATCCGACGGCATGGGTGCTGCTCTCCGCCGCCCTGGGCAGCTATGTCCGCGTGCGCCGCGAGTACGGGGCGGCCCGCGCCGAGCACGCGGTCCGGGAACGCGAGGCGGAGGCACGGCGCCGGGTGATCCAGGAACGTATGCGCATCGCGCGCGAGCTGCATGATGTGGTCGCCCACCATCTGACCCTGGCCGACGCTCAGGCCGGGACCGCCGCCCACCTCGCACGCACCCATCCCGACCAGGCGCTCGACATGATCGCCAGGCTGCCGCGGACGACGTCGGCCGCGCTGCGCGAGCTGAAGGCGACCGTCGGACTGCTGCGCCAGGAGTCCGACCCGGAGGACGGCCTGGCCCCCGCGCCGGGACTGCAGGACCTCTCAGAGCTGGTCGACACCTGCGCGGCGGCCGGGCTGGCGGTGACCGTCACCGTCGACGGTGACGCGCATCGCCTCAGTCCTGTGCTCGACCTGACGGCCTATCGGATCATCCAGGAGGCGCTGACCAATGTCAGCAAGCACGCGGCCACGCGGACGGCCGCGGTTCGTCTGGCCTACACCCCGCACTACGTGACGCTGACCGTCACCAACGACGCGTCCCCGGCCGGCTCCTCCGGTTCCGGGGGCGGCTTCGGCCTGCTGACGATGCGTGAACGTGCCACGGCCGTAGGCGGCACCTTCCACGCGGGCCGCCGTCCGCAGGGCGGCTTCGAAGTCGCCTGCACCCTTCCGCTCGAAAGCCACGACGAAGGCTCCGCCCCATGACCATCCGTGTCCTGCTCGCCGACGACCAGGCCCTGCTGCGTGCCACCTTCCGCATCCTCATCGACTCGGTCGAGGACATGACCGTGGTCGGCGAGGCCGCCGACGGACGCGAAGCCGTCGACCTCGCTTCCGAATACCGTCCGGACGTCGTCGTCATGGACCTGCGCATGCCGGGCGTCGACGGAGTGGCCGCCACCGCGGCGATCTGCGCCCGGCCAGAGCTCTCGCAGGTCCACGTACTCGTCCTCACCACCTTCGAGAACGACGAGAACGTGGCCAAGGCCCTGCGCGCCGGGGCGAGCGGCTTTCTCGGCAAGGGCGTCAGCCCCGAGGTCCTGCTGTCGGGCATCCGCACCGTCGCGGCGGGCGAGGCCCTCCTGTCGCCCACCGCCACCAGGACCCTCATCACCCGGTTCCTCGCCACCCCCGACACCGACGACTTCCTCGCCCTGCCCGACGACGTCAGAACTCTCACCGACCGCGAACGCGAGGTCATGGCACTGGCCGCGCTCGGCAAATCCAACACCGCGATCGCCGAACACCTCGTCCTGAGCCCGATGACCGTACGCAGCCACATCCAGCGAGCGATGACGAAACTCCACGCCCGCGATCGCGCTCAACTCGTCGTCATCGCCTACCAGAGCGGCCTGGTGAAACCGCAGTCAGGTCCGCAGGCCTGAAAACCCATGACCTCGCCTCGTGGGCGAGTGGTGCCGGCGGCTCCGGGGCTGCGTGCTGAACGAGTCCTGCGGCCACGTACTCCGGTGCTGTCCGTGGGACGCGGACCGCGAGCGTGTCCGCTGACTCGGCGAACCCGGCGAGTTGAGCGGGTGAAGCTTGGGCCCGTGCTGATGCCGGGGGGCATGGATGAGGGTCGCGGCCGAATCGGCCGAGTCGGCAGACACCACGAGCTGGAGGCGGGTCATGGACCGAAGAACGGAACGAAGCGACGACCGGAGCGACCACACCATTCATCACGTCCCTGTCCTCATCGTCGGCGGTTCTCTCGTCGGCCTGTCGACCTCGTTGTTCCTGAGCCGACTGGGCGTACGGCACACCCTGGTGGAGCGCCACACCGGCACCTCCATCCACCCCCGTGGGCGCGGGAACAACGTCCGGACGATGGAGCTGTTCCGGGCGGCCGGAGTCGAGCCCGGGATCCGGGAGGCCGCCGCCACCCTGGACGACAACCACGGGATCCTCCAGACGCCCACCCTGGTGGGCGACGCGGGCGAGTGGCTCTTCAAGGAGATCGACGCGGGCGGTGCGCTGGCCCGCTTCAGTCCCAGCTCCTGGTGTCTGTGCAGCCAGAACGACCTGGAGCCGGTGCTGCTCGACCACGCCGAGCGGCTCGGTGGTGATCTGCGCTACGGCACCGAACTGCTGTCGTTCGACACGGACCCCGACGGTGTCACCGCGGTGGTCAAGAGCCGCGAGACCGGCGAGCACACCACCATCCGCGCGGACTACCTCGTCGCGGCCGACGGTCCCCGCAGCCCCGTGCGTGAGCAGCTCGGCATCGCCCAGAACGGTCCCGGTGACCTGTTCAGCAACGTCAGCATCACCTTCCGCTCCCGCCGCCTCGCCGATGTCGTGGGCGAGCGCCGTTTCATCGTCTGCTACCTGACGAACCCGGAGGCCGACGGGGCGCTGCTGCCGGTCGACAACCGGGAGAACTGGGTCTTCCACGCTCCCTGGCATCCCGAACACGGCGAAACGCTGGAGGAGTTCACCGACGAGCGGTGCGCGGAGCACATCCGGCGTGCCGTCGGCGTGGCGGACCTCGACGTGGAGGTCACGGGGAAGGCTCCCTGGAACGCCGCCCAGCGGGTCGCCCGTAGCTACCGGTCAGGACGGGTCTTCCTGGCCGGCGACTCGGCCCACGAGATGTCGCCCACCGGAGCCTTCGGCTCCAACACGGGCATCCAGGACGCGCACAACCTCGCGTGGAAGCTGGCCGCAGTGCTCGACGGTTGGGCAGGGGAAGCGCTGTTGGACACCTACGACGCGGAGCGGCGCCCGGTGGCCGAGGCGACCGGCGCCCGCGCCTCCGAACGGTCCGTGGAGCACAGCCACCCCGGCTTCGCTCCGCCCCCCGGCATGGGCGGTGGCGGAGGTGGCGGTGGCCCGCAGCGCGGCATGCTCGGCGCCGTCCTCGGCTACCGCTATCCACGCGGCGCCGTCCTCGGTACCGATCCCGAGGCTCCGGTCGTACCGGAACGCTTCGACCTGTCCGGGGAACCCGGCAGCAGGGCGCCGCACTTGGCGGTCCGGCACCGGGGCGAGCGGATCTCCACCCTGGATCTCTACGAGCGGTCCTTCGTCCTGCTCAGCGACGCCGATCACCCAAGTGGCTGGCACGAGGCGGCCATCCGTGTCGCCGCATCGATGCCCGTCCCCCTCACCTCGTACCGCGTGGGCGGCGCCTCCGACGCCGAGCTGACGCCCGAGGGAGAGGCGGACTGGTCGGCCGTCCATGGAACGACGCCGCAAGGCGCCGTACTTGTCCGGCCCGACGGGTTCGTGGCCTGGCGGGCCACAGCGGCCGAGCCTGACGCCGAATCAGCGCTCCGCCACGTCCTGACCACGCTGCTGGCAACGGTCTGACCTCGGCAGACGCGGCCGACCAGCCCCCTCGACGGGGCCGGTCGGCCGTGTCATGGGGAGGGATCTCGATCCCGTTCGGCGGAGGGTGTGTTCACCCGAGCGATCGTCCCGAGTGGTGCGAGGAGCCGTGCGCACTGACGGTGGATCATGTCGAGGACGGGTCACCTCAGCTGACGAAGCGCCAGCTGTCCGCTCCTCGGCGGAGGGAATGTCAGATGCACTCTGCTCGCATGCTCCTTGCCACCGCGGCGGCTTCGACCGTCCTCGTTCTCGGCGCCCCCGGCGCCCACGCGGCCGGGAACGACTGGGAGGACCAGTCGGACTCCGGTTACAGCAAGGAGCACGACTCGGACTCCGGCTACAGCAAGGAGCACGACAAGGACTCCGGTTACAGCAAGGAGCACGGCAAGGACAGTGACCAGGACTCGCCGCGCGGTGGCATGCACACCGGTGGTGGAGCCCTGACCGCGGTGAACCCCGACGGTTCGGACACCGCGAAGGACCCCAAGTTCGACCCGGAGACGTACAAGGACAAGGAGCACGGCAAGGACTCCGGCAGCGGCAAGCAGGAGGACTCCTGGAGCGGGAAGCAGGACGGCGGCGACGAGTGGAGCGGCCGCGAGGAGAAGCCGAGCGGCGGAATGCACACCGGCGGCGGCGCGTTGGCCTCGCCGGCCGTGACCGCGGGTGGGCTGGCCGTCCTGGCGGTCGCCGCCACCGGTCTGTACGCGGCGCGCCGTAAGAAGACCGCCGAAAGCATGGCCTGAGCCATGCCGTCTGCGATAGCCGCTGCGGCCGCCACGCGCGTGTCGCGTGGCGGCCCCGCCGGTTCCCCCGTGCAGTTACTCGTCCGCTCTTCCGCCACGCCCCGGTGAGGTAGCACCCGATGGCAGCCCGTCCCTCTTCCCTCGCAGACAACGAGCCCCGCACCAAGACGCTGGTGGTGGGCGCGGTAGCGGCCCTGGTGCTGGCCATGGTCCTGTTCGGCGGCAACGACACCACGCCGTCGGACGCCTCCCGCCCGTCCAAGGCCCCGCACACCGATGCCGCGGCGGCTCCGCCGGCCGAACGGACCGCGGGGAAGCATCTGCCGCGAGCGAGACCCGTACGCCTGCTCATTCCGAAGATCTCCGTCGACGCCCCGTTCACGGACCTCGCCATCGGCAGCACCGGTCAGCTCCAGCCGC
>JABFXD010000966.1 GCA_013361925.1 Streptomyces sp.
CTCGCCCACACGGACGGCCCGAGTCAAGAGGTCGGGTCTCGGAGCGGGAACCACCGTTCGGCGCGCGCCCGGGCGGACAGGTGGCTAGCGTGAGAAACCGGACCACCCACCCGAATCGGAGAGGGCCGCCACCATGGCCGTGCAACCTGAGGGAACCCCCTGTTGGGCCGACGCGATGTTCAGCGACGTGGAGGGCGCCAAGACCTTCTACGGCGACGTCCTCGGCTGGACCTTCGGCGAGTCGTCGTCGGAGTACGGCAACTACACGCAGGCCTACGCGGACGGCAAGGCGGTCGCGGCCGTCGTCCCGCCGATGCCCGGGCAGGAGGGGCACTCGCAGTGGTGCCTGTACTTCGCCAGCCCGGACGCGGCGGCCACCGCGGCCAAGATCCGCGACAACGGCGGCGAGGTCCTGATGGAGCCCATGGCGGTCGGTGACTTCGGCACCATGTGCCTGGCCCGGGACCCGGGCGGCGCCGTCTTCGGTGTGTGGCAGGCCGGTGTCCACGAGGGCTTCGAGGCCGTCGGCACCCCCGGTGCGTACGCCTGGGCGGAGATCTTCACGCGGGATCCCGAGAAGGTGGACGCGTTCTTCCCGGCCGTCTTCCCGTACTCCAGGAAGCGGATGGAGGACGACTCGATGGACTTCGGCATGTTCGACGTGGGCGAGAACACGGTCGTCGGCCGGATGAGGATGACGGAGGAGTTCCCGCCGGAGATCCCCTCGTACATCAACGTCTACTTCGCGGTCGCCGACTGCGACGACGCCGTCGCCAAGGCCACCAAGCTGGGAGGCACCCTGCGCTTCGGCCCGGTGAACAGCCCCTTCGGCCGGTTCGCCGCCCTCAGCGACCCGCAGGGCGCGAGCTTCTCGGTCATCGACATGTCGACGACCGAGGGCGAGATGCCGAAGATCAGCGAGGTGTGACGGCCGAGGGCACCCGGCGCTGAAAACCAGGTGACCGTGTGCCTGAAACCCGGTGACCGTGTGCCTGGGCCGACCGTGGCATGATCGGTCCCATGCGTGAACGTGTGGTGGCCGCGTGCGACGGTGCATCGAAGGGAAACCCCGGACCGGCCGGCTGGGCCTGGGTCGTCGCCGACGAGACGGAGACCCCGGCCCGCTGGGAGGCGGGGCCGCTCGGCCGGGCCACCAACAACGTCGCGGAACTCACCGCGCTGGAACGCCTGTTGACCGCGGTCGCCCCGGACGTGCCGCTGGAGATCCGGATGGACTCCCAGTACGCCATGAAGGCCGTCACCACCTGGCTCCCCGGCTGGAAGCGCAACGGCTGGAAGACGTCCGCGGGCAAGCCGGTCGCCAACCAGGAACTGGTCGTGCGCATCGACGAACTCCTCGACGGCCGCACCGTCGACTTCCGTTACGTCCCCGCCCACCAGGTCGACGGCGACCGGCTCAACGACTTCGCCGACCGCGCCGCCAGCCAGGCGGCCACGATCCAGGAGCCCGCGGGCAGCGACCACGGCTCGCCCGAGCCGCCGCCCTCGCCCGACACCCCGAAGGCCTCCCGCCCCGCCAAGGCCAAGTCGCCCCGGCGAAGCGGCGGTTCGTCCTCGTCCTCGTCCTCGTCCCGCACGATCAAGGCGAAGTTCCCCGGCCGCTGCATGTGCGGCCGTCCCTACGCGGCGGGCGCGGACATCGCCAAGAACGACCAGGGCTGGGGCCACCCGGAGTGCCGTACGGCAGGGGCCTGATCAGTCGGTGTCGAAGGTGTAGTGCGCCCGGTGGTCCAGCAGGTCCGCAGGGCGTACGTCGTTCCAGGGCTTCATCGTCTCGCCGAGATCGACCACGTCCGGGGTCCCGGCGGTCGGCAGATACCCCGAGTCGGGGTGTCGGCGCTGCCACTCGGCCCACAGCTTGTCGACGTAGGCGTGGTGCAGCCAGAACACCGGGTCGTTGGGGGAGACGCCGGTCGCCATCTGGCCGCCGACCCAGACATGGACCCGGTTGTGCAGATTGACCCCGCGCCAGCCCTCCAGGTGGTTGCGGAAGCCGTCCGACGCGCTGTTCCAGGGCGCCATGTCGTACGTCGCCATCGCCAGCACGGAGTCGACCTCGGCCCGGGTCGGCAGCTCGCGCACGGCGGTGCCGAGCGAGCGGCGCAGGAACGTACGGCCGTCCACCCGCACGGATATCGGCCAGTTGCCCGCCGAGGCGGCGAACGGGCCGTCCGTCACCTGGCCGTCGCGGCTGCGGCCGGTGCCGCCGAGGAAGTCCGGCGCCCACAGTGCGGCACGCGGGGAGCGGTCGACGGACCAGTCCCAGTACGGCAGCGCGACCGAGGCGTCCACCGACTGCAGGGCCCGCTCGAACTCCAGCAGGTATCTGCGGTGCCAGGGCAGGAACGAGGGCGAACGGTGGCCCGTACGTTCGCTGTTGTCGGTGTCGGACATGATGAACGCGTTGTGCGTGGTGACGAAGGCGTCGTAGCGGCCGCTGCGCTTCAGCTCCAGGACGGCGGCGACGAACCGCTGCCTCTCCTCGGCGGACAGGCTCGCCTGGTTCTTGCGGACGGTCATGTGCGGTACTCCAAAGCGGTGACGGGAAAGGTCAGTTGGCCGGGGACGCCGGGAACGGGAGGAGCGCCGCGCCCTGCAGCTCGTCGACCGCGGCGCGTGCGGCGGCCTTCGGCGTGGGGACCGGGTCGTAGTGGCTGACGACGCTGATCCAGCTGCCGTCGGCGTTCCGCATCAGGTGCAGCTCGACTCCGTCGATGAACACCGCGTAGCCGGCGCCGTGGTGATGACCGCCCCCCGCGGCCGGCCGGCCCTGGATCCGGCGGCCCTTGTAGACCTCGTCGAAGGTGTCGGGGGAGTGGTGGTCGTGGGCTGCGGCCTGCGGGGCGACGGCGACGGTGGCGGCGACGGCGGCCGCGGCGGCGAGGGCATGACGCCGGGTCGGTTCGGGCACAGGGGTCGTCCTTTCGGGGAGGGTGCTGGGTGACCCCGTATGCCTATCGGTGCCGAAGGGGCGACTGCGACCGGTTGGCTACGATCCGGACAATTACTGATATCTGGTGCAAGGTTGAACGAAGATGATCTTGCCGTGGAGGGGTGGCCGCGAGCCCTGGAGGGGGAAATTCCACCGCGTAACCCCGGCCTCGCGGTGATCTTTTGCGGGGTGGCGCCTCGCCGGTGACCTGCCTCACCCGCGGAAGCTGACGCAAACCCCTGCTACCCTGCGTCGTCAAATGACCGCTCTGAGTGATTCCCAGGGGTGCGCGTGAAGGTCGCCTGTGTCGGAGGCGGGCCCGCCGGCCTGTATCTGTCGATCCTGCTCAAGCTGCAGGACCCGTCCCACGACATCACCGTCTACGAGCGCAATCCCGAGGGCTCGACCTACGGCTGGGGCGTCACCTACTGGCGCGGACTGCTCGACAAGCTGCACGCCCTCGACCCCGAGTCGGCCCGCGCCGTCGAGGAGCACTCCGTGCGCTGGAACCACGGCGTCGCCCACGTCCGTGACCTGGCCACCCGCCAGGACGGCGACGAGGGCCACGGCATCGGCCGCCACCGTCTCCTCGAACTCCTCGCCGGCCGCGCCCGCTCGCTCGGCGTCCGCCTGGAGTTCGAGCACGGCATCACCCCGGAGAACGTGCCCGACGCCGACCTGGTCGTGGCGGGCGACGGCGTCCACAGCGCGCTGCGCACCGCGCACGCCGACCGGTTCGGCACGGAGGTGAGTGCCGGCCGCAACCACTACATCTGGCTCGGCACCACCAAGGTCTTCGACGCCTTCACCTTCGCCTTCGTCGAGACCGACCACGGCTGGATCTGGTGCTACGGCTACGGATTCGGCCCCGACCGCAGCACCTGCGTCATCGAATGCGCCCCCGAGACCTGGACCGGCCTCGGCCTCGACCGGGCCGACGAGGGCGACGGGCTGGCGCTGCTGGAGAAGCTCTTCGCCGACATCCTCGACGGCCACGCCCTCATCGGCCGCTCCTCGGCCGACGGCAGCGCCCAGTGGCTGAACTTCCGCACCCTGACCAACCGCACCTGGTCCCACGGCAACCTCGTGCTCATGGGCGACGCCGCCCACACCACGCACTACTCCATCGGCGCGGGCACGACCCTCGCCCTGGAGGACGCCATGGCCCTGGCGGACGCCCTGCGCGAGCACTCCGCGCTCCCGGAGGCCCTCGCCCGGTACGAACAGCGACGCAAGGCCGAACTGCTCTCGGTCCAGAGCGCCGCCCGCTACAGCGCCCAGTGGTACGAGAACCTGACGCGCTACATCGACCTGCCCCCGCAGCAGATGTTCGCCCTGCTCGGTCAGCGTCACTCGCCCCTGCTGCCCTACGTCCCGCCGCAGCTCTACTACCGGCTCGACCGGGCGGCAGGGCGCCTCGACGTCCTGCGCCGGATCAAGCGCTGGCTGGGGCCGAAGATCGCACGGAACGTCCACGCACGGGCCCTGGACTCCCGCAAGCACTGAGCGACCGTCGGTAAATCGCTAGGTGAATGGCTATTCACCCTCTATGGTGAATAGCCATTCACCCTTTTTCATGCCTGGAGTGCCGATGGACGCACCCGCCCCGATACCCCGCCCGCTCCGGGACCGGCTGACCGTCCCGGTGCTGGCCTTCGGCGGGATCCTCATGGCCGTCATGCAGACCGTGGTCGTCCCGCTGCTGCCCGACCTGCCACGGCTGACCGGCGCCTCACCCGGCGCCGTCTCCTGGATGGTCACCGCCACCCTGCTCTCCGGAGCCGTGCTCACCCCGGTCCTGGGCCGGGCCGGGGACATGTACGGCAAACGCCGCGTCCTCATGGCGGCCCTCGCGCTGATGGCCCTCGGCTCGGTGCTGTGCGCCCTGTCCTCCGACATCCGGGTGCTCATCGCCGCCCGCGCCCTGTCCGGCGCCGCCTCCGCCGTCGTACCGCTGTCCATCAGCATCCTGCGCGACGAGCTGCCGCCGGAGCGCCGGGGGAGCGCGGTGGCGCTGATGAGCTCGACCGTGGGCATCGGTGCCGCGCTGGGGCTGCCGCTCGCGGCCGTGATCGTGCAGTACGCGAACTGGCACACCATGTTCTGGGTGACCGCGGTCCTGGGCGCCGCCGGAGTCGGCTCGGTGTGGTGGGCGGTACGGGAGTCGCCGGTGCGCGAACCGGGGCGGTTCGACGTGCCGGGCACGCTGGGGCTGGCCGCCGGGCTGGTGTGTCTGCTGCTCGGGGTCTCGCAGGGCGGGCAGTGGGGGTGGGGCAGCACGCGGATCGTCGGACTGTTCACGGCGGCCGTTCTCGTGCTGGCCGTGTGGTGGTGGCAGCAGCTGCGGGCCGAACGGCCGCTGGTCGACCTGCGGTTGGTGTCCCGCCCGCGGGTCGGCCTGTCGCATGTGGCCGCGCTGCTGACCGGCTTCGCGTTCTACGCCAACTCGCTCGTCACGGCCCAGCTGGTGCAGGCGCCCGAGGCCACCGGCTACGGGCTCGGCCTCTCGATCGTGCAGACCGGCCTCGTGCTGCTGCCGGGCGGGATCACCATGTTGCTGTTCTCGCCCCTCTCCGCCCGTATCTCGGCGTCCCGCGGCCCGCGCGTCACCCTGGCGCTGGGCGCCGCGGTCATCGCGGTGGGGTACGCGGTGCGGATCGCCGACAGCCACGACCTCTGGATGATCATGGTGGGCGCGGCGGTCGTGGGCACCGGCACCACCCTGGCGTACTCGGCGCTGCCGACCCTCATCCTGCACGCCGTCCCGGCCGGACAGACCGCGTCCGCCAACGGCGTCAACGTCCTGATGCGCACGATCGGGCAGGCCGTGTCCAGCGCCGTCGTCGCCGCGGTCCTGCTCCGGCACACCAGCCCCGTCGGCGGCCTCCCCGTGCCCACCCTGCACGGATATCTGCTCGCCTTCGGCATCGCGGGCGCCATCGCCCTGGCGGCCGGCGCCACCGCGCTCTGCATCCCGGGCGACCCGGACCAGGGCGGGACCCGGCGGGCCCGGCGGGCGAAGAAGGAGGTGTTGGAGGGAGCATGAGAGCCGTGAGCACCCCACCCCCCGTCTCCGACCCCACGCCCGCACGCCGGGACGCCGAGGCCACCAGGGCGGCGATCCTGAAATCGGCCCGCTACCTCCTGGCCCGGCACGCCCACACCGACATCACCCTCAAGGACGTCGCCGAACGCGCCGGGGTCAGCCCGCCGTTGATCCTCAAGTACTTCGGCAACAAGGACGCCCTCTTCGCCCGCGTCATGTCCTTCGAGGCCGACGCGGAGGCGCTGCTGGACGCTCCGCTGGAGGAGCTCGGCCGCCACATGGTCCGGCATGTGCTGGTGAGCCAGACCGAACGCGGTACCGACCCCCTGCTGCGCATCACCTTCGCGCGCCTGCACGACGATCAGGGCGACATCCTGCGCGCCAACTTCCGCACCCAGGTGACCGAGCGCCTCGCGGAGCGCCTCACCGGCCCCGACGCGGGACTGCGCGCCGAACTGGCCGTCGGTACGCTGCTGGGTCTCGGGGTGATGTTCGGCATCGCCCGCGGCCCGCACCTCAGGGCGAGCGCGGTCGACGACCTCGTCGACCGCTACGCACCCGTGGTGCAGGCCCAGTTGGCCGGTCCTTAGCGGAACAGCCGGTCCAGGAACGCGTTCCCGAACACCCCGTGCGGATCCAGCCGGTCCAGGATCCCCGCCGCCTGACCCCACGCCCCGTCCCCGAGCGACGCCGGCACCACCGTGCCCAGCATCTCGTCGTCCTCCCAGACCGCGTCCTCGGTATAGGCCCAGCCCTTGGACCACTCCACGCGCGTCAGGGCGTCCGTGCCGTCGTAACGGTCCAGCAGGAAGCGCTCCAGCTCACGCAGGAACTTCTCCGCGTACGGTGTCCCCGGCAGCGTCAGCACGTCCAGCCAGACGGCGGTGTCCCACTCGGGGTGCTCGGCGTCGGGGCGCAGCGCGGACAGCAACGGGGCCTGGGCGCCGTCGAGTTCGGCGTCGGCCGGGTGGTCGAGGCCCGTCACGCGGATCTCCATCGAGCCGTTGACCGGGAAGCGGCCGAGCGCGGCGTACGCCGCGACCCGCTCCCGGTAGAAGTCGGTGAACTCGGAGACGACCCGCTGCACCTGGGCCCTGCTGGTGAGGACCGCGTAGCCGTTGGCGTTGATCCGCAGGGTCGTGGGCTTGATGTAGAGCAGGGTGTTCTTCGACGGCCCCCAGATGTCCGCGGACAGCGTGGTCACCAGCCCCAGCGCCGCCGCGTCGGCCTGCGCGTTGCCGAGGACCGGCGCCAGATACCAGGCCGCGTCCGCGACCATCCGCCCGGCGAGATCCGCCACCAGCGTCGGGACGTTGTCGGAGAACGGATAGTTGTACGGCGCTGTCACGCGCCGCGAGGTGAGCGGCTTCGTCGGCTCGACGCTCCA
>JABFXD010000249.1 GCA_013361925.1 Streptomyces sp.
TGCGCAACTGGGTCCTCAACCTGCACAAGGAACTGGACGGCACCGGCGTCCAGGCCGCCCACGTCGGCATCGACGTGTCCATCGGCATGTCGGTCGTCCCCGGCTTCCCCACCGCCCCGCCCGAGGAGATCGCCCCGGTCTACTGGGACCTGCACACCACCAAGCGGGACCAGGCCGAACTGGTCTTCAGCGGCTGACACCACGCGGGACGCAGCTCGCCACGCTTCGCCAACGCTCCCTACCGCGCGACGTACCCGCCGTCGACAGGCAGGGCGACGCCCACCACGAAGCTCGCGCCGGGGCTGCACAGCCACAGGACGGCCTGGGCGACCTCCTCGGCTGTGCCCAGACGGTTGATCGGTTGGTTGGCCTCGGCCTCGGCGCGGTCGAGTTCGCCCTTGTCGATCAGGTCACTGACCATGGGCCTGTCGATGATGCCGGGGCAGACCGCGTTGACGCGGATACCGCGCGGGGCGTACTCCAGGGCGGCGCTGGTGGTCAGGCCGATCACGCCGTGCTTGGAGGCGTGGTACGAGGCCCGGTCGGGGCGGCGGCGGCCGCACCCCTCACCGCGGTCAGGCTGGGCTGTCGCTGGCCGAGTGGCTGGGGTCGGCCGCCCAGGAGGCCAGCATGCGCAGGCTGTCGTGGGTGGGGATGCCGGCTTCGGCGGTCCAGATGATGATCTGGAGGTCGGGGTTGGCGGCCCAGGTCACGGCGTTCCAGTCGAGGTGCAGGTCGCCGACGACGGGGTGACGCAGGTGTTTGGCGCCGGTGTCCCGTACGGCGACGTTGTGGGCGCCCCACCACTGGCGGAACTGGTCGTCCCGGACCGAGAGTTCACCGACCAGGGCGGCGAGCTGCGGGTCCCCGGGGTTGTTGGTGTTGTGCATCCGCATCTGGGCGATGGCCAGCCGCGTGACGCCCTCCCAGTCCGCGTACAGCTCGCGCATCGCGGGGTTGGTGATGAGCAGCCTTATGTAATAGCGCTGCTTCTCGGGGATCTTCCCGAAGTCGGTGATCAGAGCGGCGCCCATGGTGTTCCAGGCGACGATCTCGGTGCGCGGTCCGATCACGAAGGCGGGGGTGTGCGCCATGTCGTCGAGCATGCGCTGCAGCTGCGGCTGGGCCGTGGGGCTCGGCCGGCGGCGGGGAGGGCGGTAGTCCTCCTTGGCGGCGAGTTCGTAGAGGTAGGCGCGCTGGTCCTCGTCGAGGTGCAGGACGCGGGCCAGTGCCGCCAGCACGGACGGTGAGGGCTGGATGCGGCCCTGTTCGAGGCGGGCGTAGTAGTCGGTGCTGATGGCCGCCAGTACGGCGACCTCCTCGCGGCGCAGACCTGCCACCCGCCGTGAGCCGCCGTCGGGCAGGCCGACGGCGGCCGGGTCGAGCTCGGCGCGGCGCGCCTTCAGGAACTCCCCCAGGTCATGGCGGTGGGAATCGCGGTTCATGCCCTCAGCCTGGCATCGGACGTCGGTCCTGTCAGGGGGAGAGATCTGTCCCTGGTTCGGCGGAGGCGGGTCGATTCGCCGCTCACGAGGGAGCTGGTGCCGTCCCGTTGGTGCGGAGCTGCCGTCAGCCGAGGGCCTTGACGACTTCCTGGGCCAGGGGGACGGCCGACGCGGGGTTCTGGCCGGTGATGAGGGTGCGGTCCACCTCGATGTGCGGGGCGAAGTTCTCCTCGCCCTTGTGGTAGTCCGCGCCGACCTCGGAGATCAGGCGGTCCTGGAGCAGCCACTTCGCGCGGTCGGCGAGGCCGTTCTGGATCTCCTCGGAGTTGGAGAGGCCGGTGAGGCGGTAGCCCGCGAAGGGGGACGTGCCGTCGGCGTCCACGGTGGACAGCAGGGCGGCGGGTCCGTGGCAGACCAGCGAGACGATCTTGCCGGAGGCGAGCCAGGCGCTGAGCAGCCGGCCGGCCGCGGGGTCGTCCGAGAGGTCCTCCATCGGGCCCCAGCCACCGGGGACGAACACGGCGTCGTGGTCGTCGATGTCCACGTCCTCGATGCGGACGGGGTTCGCCAGCTCGGTGGCCTTCGCGAGGGCGGCCCGCATGTTCCGTGCGCCTTCCTCGCCGCCGTTGAAGTCCGGGGTGAGGCTGAGCGGGTCGGCGGTGGGCGGGACGCCGCCCGGAGTTGCCGCGGCGATCTCGTAGCCGGCCTCCTTGAAGACGCCGTACGGGCCGATGGCCTCCTCGGCCCAGAAGCCGGCCGGCTGCTCAAACCCGTCGGCGAGGGTCCAGTGGTCGGCGGCGGTGATGAGGAAGAGGATCTTCGTCATGGTGTGCTCCTTGCCCTAGGTGCGGGTGGTCAGCCCTTCACGGCCAGCTGGACGACGTGGCTGTCGGCGGCCTGCACCAGTTGGGTGAGCTTGCCGCCGCCGACCGTCCACAGGTGGATGAAGCGGGCGTCCGACTCCGCGCCGGACTTGGCCACGGCGTGGTAGTGGCCGCGTACGAAGACGTGTTCACCGGCGTCGTAGAACTCCTCGGCCACCCCGCCGAAGGAGGCGAAGTCCGGCGCGAGTCGGCCGAAGAAGTCGGTGCCGACGCTGGCCCAGGTCCGGTAGACGCCGCCGTAGGGGAAGCCGGGCGTGATGTCCCAGACGATGTCCGGGTCGATCACCTCGGCGACCACGTCCGGGGCCATCCCGGAGTCGTAGAGCCGGCGGACGAGGGCGAGGTTCGGGGAATCGGTCATGGGAGTGCTCCTTGGCGATCCGGGAGGGAATCCTGGAGGGAATCTGAGTGGAGATCAGGCGGCGAGGGCGGCGCGGCCCGCGCGGAAGAACGCGGACTGCCGTGCGACGCGGGCACCTAGGCCCTCGGCGGTGGCGATGTCGGACTTGTGGACCGACTCCGGACCGGCGTCGACGGGGGTCTGCGCGCCCACCCCGACGAAATAGCCCAGCCGGTTGACGTCGTTCTCGCTGCCCTCGGTGGAGGCCCAGCCGGGCTGGACGCCGAGGCTGATCCAGTGCATGCCGTGCTGGGCGGCCATCGTGAAGAAGTAGCCGAGGGTCGAGGACTTGTCGCCGTTCTTGGCACCGGAGTTGGTGAAGCCGGCAGCGATCTTGTCGGCCCAGGTCTGCGTGTACCAGCGCTTGCTGCTGGCCTCGGCGAAGGTGTGGAAGGCGGCGGAGGCGGTGCCCATGTAGGTGGGGGCGCCGAAGACGATGGCGTCGGCGGCGTCCAGCTGTGCCCACTGTTCGTCGGTGATCGTGTCCACGGGTACGGAGATCACCTCGGCACCGGCGTCCGCCGCGCCACGCGCCACGGCTTCCGCGATGACGGCGGTGTGTCCGTACCCGGAGTGGAAAGCGACGGCGACCCTGGGACCGGGGGTGGAGGACATGAGGAATTTCTCCTGGAAATGATTGCGCGAATATTTCTCCAACAGCTTGGCACGGAATTCAAAGGCAAAGGGAGGAAGGATTTCTCCCTGCTTTGCGCACTGAGGGTAGGAAGATTTCGTCCCTGGATAGGCCGCGCCCCGGGTGGGATTCTCCTCTGGCGGACTACAAGGCAATGGAGGAGGGCGGCGCACCCATGACCAACTGGTCTGATGACGAACTCATCCGGATCGAGCACGCCGAGGACGTCACCTTCGCCGAGGTCTTCGACTCCGGCGTCAACGACCGGGTCGACGCCGCCTACCGCACCAAGTACGGCCGCTACGGGGCGAGTTATGTGACCCCGATGGTGGCCTCGCGGGACACGACGCTGAAGCTCGTACCGCGCTGACCCCCGACTGACCCACAGGAGAGAAGAACCACCGTGCTCGGTCTCGAACTGGTCGTGGTCCTGGGCGTGGCCGTGCTGGTGGGCAACGTCGTGGGACAGCGCCTCGGCATCGCACCGCCCGTCGTACTGCTCGTGACAGGTGTGCTCCTGGGCTTCGTCCCCGCGGTGCGGGAGGCGCAACTGCCCCCCGAGGTCGTGCTGTTGCTCTTCCTTCCGGTGCTGCTGTACTGGGAGAGCCTGACCACCTCCCTGCGGGAGATCCGCACCAACCTGCGCGGCATCCTCCAGCTGAGCACCCTCCTCGTCATCGTCACTGCCTGGGCCGTGGCAGCGACGGGGCACGCCCTCGGGCTGCCGTGGGGACCTGCGTGGGTGCTGGGCGCGGCCATGGCGCCCACGGACGCCACCGCGGTCGGCGTCCTGGCCCGCGCCCTGCCCCGCCGCCAGGTCACCGTGCTGCGCGCGGAGAGCCTGATCAACGACGGCACCGCACTGGTCGTCTACGGTCTCGCCGTCGGCATCACGGTCGGCGAGGAGCACCTGAGCATGCCGCACGTCGGCGGGCTGTTCCTGCTCGCCTACGGTGGCGGAGCGGCCGTGGGGGTGGCGGTCGCGTGGGTCAACATGAACCTGCGGCGGCGGCTGAAGGATCCGCTGCTGGGCAACCTGGTCATGATCCTGGCCCCGTTCACCGCGTATCTGCTCGCCGAGCTGATCGAGGCGTCCGGTGTCCTCGCGGTCGTCGTCAGCGGGCTGATCATGTCCCAGGTCGCCCCGCGCATCATCCCGGCCGAACACCGCACGCAGGCCCTGGCTTTCTGGCCGCTGGCCACCTTCCTCATCAACGGCGCACTGTTCGTCCTGGTGGGCGTGGAACTCCAGTACGCCGTCCGCGACCTGGACCGCGCCGACCTCCATGACGCGCTCGTCGCGGTCGGCGTCATCTCCGTGGTGCTCGTCGCCGTACGCTTCGCGTTCCTCTACGTCGCCACCTACGTGGTCCGCGCCCTCGACCGCAGCCCGCGCCAACGCACGCTCCGGGTCGGTCACCGCGCCCGGGTGGTCAGCGGGCTGGCCGGGTTCCGGGGCGCGGTGTCCCTCGCGATGGTGCTCTCGGTCCCGCAGACCCTCGACTCCGGCGAACCCTTCCCCGACCGCAGCTTCATCGTCTTCGTCACCTCCGGCGTGATCCTCGTGACCCTGGTGGTGCAGGGACTGCTGCTGCCGGCGGCGGTCCGGTGGGCGAAGCTGCCGCCCGACACCTCGGTCGACGAGGAGCACGATCTCGCCGAGACGACCGCCATCGAAGAGGCGATCGAGGCGATGCCCCGGCTCGCCGCCGACCTGCGTAGCGATCCGAGGATCACCGAGTGGCTCCGGCAGGAGTACGAGGCCACCCTGGCGTCCGTCCGGGCCAGGAGCGCCGGCGCCCACGACGACCCCGCGGTCCGTCAGCACGAGGACTACCTCGCGCTGCGCCTGGCCCTCATCGCCGGCAAGCGCGCCACCGTCGTCCGGCTCCGTGACGAGCGCCGGATCGACGACACCGTACTGCGCCGTCTCCAGGCCGCCCTCGACAGCGAGGAGGTCCGCCTGTCCGGGGGGCGCACCGGTCGAATGACCACATCTCAACGGGAGGACTCTCCATGAAGGCCATAGGACTGACCGAGTTCGGCGGCCCCGACGTACTGCGGGTCCTGGACCTTCCGGTTCCCGAGGCCGGCCCGGGCGAGATACGCCTCCGGGTGCACGCCGCGGCGGTCAACCCCGTCGACACGATGGTGCGCCGCGGCCTCGCCTTCGTCTCCGACGCCGGACCGCCCTACGTCCCCGGCATGGACGCGTCGGGTGTGGTCGAACGGATCGGTGCGGGAACCGACACCGATCTGCGCGTCGGTGACCCTGTCATGGCCGTCGTGGTCGTCTCCGGAACCCGCGGTGCCTATGCCGAACAGCTCGTCGTCCCGGCCGAGTCGGCGGTCCGCGTACCGGCCGGCTTGGGCGCCGTCGAGGCCACCACGCTGCCGATGAACGGGCTGACGGCGCGTATGGCACTGGACCTGCTGGAACTTCCCGCGGGCGCCACCGTCGCGGTCACCGGAGCGGCCGGCGCGGTCGGCGGGTACGCCGTCCAGCTGGCCAAGGCCGACGGGTACCGCGTGATCGCCGACGCGGCACCGCAGGACGAGGCGCTGGTCAGGCAGCTCGGTGCCGATGTCGTCCTGCCGCGCGGCGACGCGTTCCCGGCACTGGTCCGCCGGGAAGTACGCGACGGTGTCGAGGGGCTCGTCGACACGGCGGGGGTCGCCGGACCCACCCTGCGCGCGGTACGCGACGGAGGCCGGGCGGCGTCGTCGGTCGGCGGCATCGAGGTGCCCGCCGAACGCGGCATCGAGACCCGCAACACCTTCGTACCGCGCTACGTACGCGACCACGCCCGGCTCGACCGCCTCCGCCGACTCGCGGAGCAGGGCCGTCTCACTCCGCGCGTCGCACGGACCCTTCCGGCCGAACAGGCAGCGGAGGCACACCGGTTGCTGGAAGCGGGCGGTCTGCGGGGGCGAGTGGTGCTGACCTTCGCCTCGTGAAGCGGTCCCGGGGCGGTGGTCAGGACCGCGGGGACGTGTCGCCGGAGCCGGTGGAACGCGGCGGCCTGTGGCGAGCCGGCGGCGAGGGGGTGGGTGACGATCGTCAGGCGGGCGGGCGGGAGTGACGGTGCGCCGCCTTCCCACCCGCCCGGCTGCCGTGTCTGCTACCGCTTCTCGCGGACGATGAACACGTACGTGCCGGAACCGACCCGATACACGGCCCGGTCCCCGTCGACGCGCTCGAACCTCGCCCCGTCCGGCCCCTGCCCGGGTCTGCCGCCTCCCGTCGGTACCCGGATCTCCGCCGTCGTGTTGGGCGGCACCTCGACCCGCAGCCGGAAGACGCCGTCCGTGCGCGTCCACTCCGACGACACCTCGCCGTAGGGAGTGCGGTAGGTGCCCGCGACGTGCGTCAGTGTGCCCACCGGCCGCGGGTCGATGACGAGTTCGCGGTAGGCCACGCCACCGCGCGGCCGGCGGATTCCGGCGAGGCCGCTGTGGAACCACTCCTCGATCTGGAGAAGGATCATGTGGTTCTTGGAGTTGCCCATGTCCCATTGCTCGGGGTGGGTCGTCAGACCGCCGGGGTTGCCCGTCGTGGGCTGCATGAAGTAGCCGTAGCTCGGGCGGGTGTCCTCCTGGAGCACGTCCCACAGGACGTCGTCACGGCCGCCCTCGTGGAGGGCTCTGATGATGGGCGCCAGCCCGATGGTGCCGCCACTGAAGTGCGGTCCCCCGCCGTACGGTTGATGGGCGCGGACCAGCTCGACCAGCGCGTCGAGGACCTTCCCTCGCTCGCCCTCCGGCACCAGCCCCTCGTCCAGGGCCAGCGCCTGTGCGGCCTGGGTCGCTCCGGCGCCGCCCTGCTCGCCCTGTGCGGTGTAGCGGCCGAGGGAGCTGTTGTAGAAGGCGTCGTTGAAGGCCTTCTTGATGCCGGCGGCGAGGCTGCGGTACTCGGCGGCGTCGGCCGTGCGGCCGAGGAGGTCGGCCATGCGGGCCATCCGGTCGGCGACCTGGTGGTAGCCCCAGGTGCCGGTGATACGCCCGGAGGTC
>JABFXD010000508.1 GCA_013361925.1 Streptomyces sp.
TCTGTTCACCTCGGAGTCCGTGACCGAGGGACATCCCGACAAGATCGCCGACCGGATCAGTGACACGATCCTGGACGCCCTGCTCACTCAGGACCCCACCTCACGGGTCGCCGTCGAGACCCTGATCACCACCGGTCAGGTGCACATCGCGGGCGAGGTCACCACCACCGCCTACGCCCCCATCGCCCAGCTCGTGCGCGAGGCGATCCTGGACATCGGCTACGACTCCTCCGCGAAGGGCTTCGACGGCGCCTCGTGTGGAGTGTCGGTGTCGATCGGGGCGCAGTCCCCGGACATCGCCCAGGGCGTCGACACCGCCTATGAGTCCCGGGTGGAGGGCGAGGAGGATCTCCTGGACCGTCAGGGGGCCGGCGACCAGGGTTTGATGTTCGGCTACGCGAGCGATGAGACGCCGAGTCTGATGCCGCTGCCCATCGAACTCGCCCACCGGCTGTCGTTCCGGCTCACCCAGGTGCGTAAGGACGGGACGGTCCCCTACCTGCGGCCGGACGGGAAGACGCAGGTCACCATCGAGTACGACGGGGACAAGCCGGTCCGCCTCGACACCGTGGTCGTCTCCTCCCAGCACGCGGCCGACATCGACCTCGACGCCCTGCTCACCCCCGACATCCGCACCCACGTCGTCGAACCGGTACTCGCTCAGCTCGCCGCCGACGGGATCAAGTTGGAGACCGACGGCTACCGGCTGCTGGTCAACCCGACGGGCCGGTTCGAGATCGGCGGACCCATGGGCGATGCGGGACTGACCGGCCGGAAGATCATCATCGACACCTACGGCGGTATGGCCCGCCACGGTGGTGGTGCGTTCTCCGGCAAGGACCCCTCCAAGGTCGACCGCAGCGCGGCCTACGCCATGCGCTGGGTCGCCAAGAACGTGGTCGCGGCCGGGCTGGCGAAACGCTGTGAGGTGCAGGTCGCCTACGCGATCGGCAAGGCCGAACCGGTCGGGCTGTTCGTGGAGACGTTCGGGACGAACACGGTCGCCGTCGAGGCGATCGAGCAGGCCATCACCGACGTGTTCGACCTGCGTCCCGCCGCCATCATCCGCGACCTCGACCTCCTGCGCCCGGTCTACACCCAGACCGCCGCCTACGGCCACTTCGGCCGCGAACTCCCCGACTTCACCTGGGAACACACCAACCGCGCCGACGCCCTGCGCACCGCAGCCGACGCCCGCTAGGGCACCAGACCACCACCGGTGATCAGCGACCGAAGCGACCCAAGGAGTGCCCGTGCGCATCGCGGTGACAGGATCGATAGCCACCGACCACCTGATGGTCTTCCCCGGACGGATCGCGGACCAGCTGCTGCCCGAGCAGCTCGCCCACGTCTCGCTCTCCTTCCTCGTCGACCGACTTGAGGTGCGCCGGGGCGGTGTCGCCGCGAACATCGCCTTCGGGCTCGGCGGCCTCGGCCTCGCACCCCTGCTGATCGGAGCGGTGGGCACGGACTTCGCCGAGTACGAGCTGTGGCTGAAGGAGCACGGCGTCGACACCGGGGGCGTGCACGTCTCCGCGGAACGGCAGACCGCCCGCTTCATGTGCATCACCGACGAGGACACCAACCAGATCGCCGCCTTCTACGCGGGCGCGATGGCCGAGGCGTCCGACATCGACCTGCGCCCGCTCGTCACCGGACCCGACCGCCCCGGCCTCGTCCTCATCTCGCCCGACGACCCGGCGGCGATGCTGCGCCACACCGCGGAATGCCGCGACCTCGGCATCCCCTTCGCGGCCGACCCCTCACAGCAACTGGCCCGCCTCGACGGCCCCCAGGTCCGCGACCTCGTGGACGGTGCCACCTGGCTCTTCACCAACGAGTACGAGGCCGCGCTGCTCAAGGAGCGCACCGGCTGGAGCCGCGCCGACGTCCTCGCGACCGTCGGCACCTGGGTCACCACCCTGGGCGAGAAGGGCGTACGCCTCGAACGCCTCGGTCAGGCGCCCCTCGTCGTCCCCGCCGTCCCCGACGCCCCGACCGCCGACCCGACCGGCGTCGGCGACGCCTTCCGCGTCGGCTTCCTGGCCGCCGTCGGCCAGGGCGCCCCGCTGGAGTCCGCGGCCCGACTCGGCTGTGCGCTGGCCTCCGTCGTCCTCGGCGCGGTCGGTTCGCAGTCGTACGAGATCGACCGGGCGCAGCTGACCGGCATCGTCGAGCGCACCTACGGCCCCGACGCGGCCCAGCCGCTCGCCTCCGTCCTGGGCGAGCTGTCATGACCGCCCCCCACAACGCCCGCATCGCCGCCCTCCGCGAGGCGCTCGCCACCCGCGTGGTCGTCGCCGACGGAGCCATGGGCACCATGCTCCAGGCGCAGGACCCGACCCTTGAGGACTTCGAGAACCTCGAAGGCTGTAACGAGATCCTCAACGTCACCCGCCCGGACATCGTCCGCTCGGTGCACGCGGAGTACTTCGACGCCGGCGTCGACTGCGTGGAGACCAACACCTTCGGCGCGAACCACGCGGCCCTCGGCGAGTACGACATCCCTGAGCGCGTCCACGAGCTGTCCGAGGCCGGCGCCCGCGTCGCCCGCGAGACCGCCGACGCGTACACGGCAGGCGACGGTCGTCAGCGCTGGGTCCTGGGCTCCATGGGCCCCGGCACGAAGCTCCCCACCCTCGGCCACGCCCCCTACACCCTCCTGCGCGACGCCTACCAGCGGAACGCCGAGGGCCTCATCGCCGGCGGCGCCGACGCGCTGCTCGTGGAGACCACCCAGGACCTGCTCCAGACCAAGGCCGCCGTGCTCGGCGCCCGCCGCGGCCTCGAAGCCCTCGGCCTGGACGTGCCGCTGATCGTGTCGGTGACGGTGGAGTCGACCGGCACCATGCTGCTGGGCTCCGAGATCGGCGCCGCGCTGACCGCGCTGGAGCCGCTCGGCATCGACATGATCGGCCTCAACTGCGCGACCGGCCCCGCCGAGATGAGTGAGCACCTGCGCTACCTCGCCCGCCACTCCCGCATCCCGCTCTCCTGCATGCCCAACGCGGGCCTGCCGGTCCTGACCAAGGACGGCGCCCACTACCCGCTGGCCCCTTCGGAGTTGGCGGACGCCCAGGAGAACTTCGTACGCGACTACGGCCTGTCCCTGATCGGCGGCTGCTGCGGTACGACGCCCGAGCACCTGCGTCAGATCGTCGAGCGGGTACGGGGCAAGGCACCGGGGGAGCGGGAACCGCGTCCCGAGCCCGGCGCCGCCTCGCTGTACCAGACGGTCCCGTTCCGTCAGGACACGGCGTACCTGGCGATCGGTGAGCGGACGAACGCCAACGGGTCGAAGAAGTTCCGTGAGGCGATGCTGGAGGGTCGCTGGGACGACTGTGTGGAGATGGCCCGGGATCAGATCCGTGAGGGCGCGCACATGCTGGACCTGTGCGTGGACTACGTCGGCCGCGACGGCGTGGCGGACATGGAGGAGCTGGCCGGACGCTTCGCCACCGCCTCCACCCTGCCGATCGTTTTGGACTCGACCGAGGTCGATGTCATCCAGGCCGGGCTGGAGAAGCTGGGCGGGCGTGCGGTCATCAACTCGGTCAACTACGAGGACGGTGACGGTCCGGAGTCGCGGTTCGCGAAGGTGACGAAGCTGGCTCAGGAGCATGGTGCGGCGCTGATCGCGCTGACGATCGACGAGGAGGGTCAGGCCCGTACTCCGGAGACGAAGGTCGCCATCGCCGAGCGGCTGATCGACGATCTGACCGGGAACTGGGGGATCCATGAGTCGGACATTCTCATCGACACCCTGACGTTCACGATCTGCACGGGTCAGGAGGAGTCCCGGGGCGACGGTATCGCCACGATCGAGGCGATCCGTGAGCTCAAGCGGCGTCACCCGGACGTGCAGACGACGCTGGGTCTGTCGAACATCTCCTTCGGTCTGAACCCGGCGGCCCGCATCCTGCTCAACTCTGTCTTCCTGGACGAGTGTGTGAAGGCGGGTCTGGACTCGGCGATCGTGCACGCGTCGAAGATCCTGCCGATCGCGCGGTTCAGCGAGGAGGAGGTGCGGACGGCCCTTGATCTGATCTACGACCGTCGTGCCGAGGGTTATGACCCGCTCCAGAAGCTGATGGCGTTGTTCGAGGGTGCGACCGCGAAGTCGTTGAAGGCGGGCAAGGCGGAGGAGCTGGCCGCGCTGCCGCTGGAGGAGCGGCTGAAGCGGCGGATCATCGACGGCGAGAAGAACGGCCTGGAGGCCGACCTCGAAGAGGCCCTCCAGGACTCGCCCGCTCTCGACATCGTCAACAACACGCTCCTGGACGGCATGAAGGTCGTCGGTGAGCTGTTCGGGTCGGGGCAGATGCAGTTGCCGTTCGTGTTGCAGTCGGCCGAGGTGATGAAGACCGCCGTCGCCTATCTCGAACCGCACATGGAGAAGTCGGACGCGGAGGGCAAGGGCACGATCGTGCTGGCCACGGTCCGCGGGGACGTCCATGACATCGGTAAGAACCTGGTCGACATCATCCTGTCGAACAATGGCTACAACGTGGTCAACCTGGGCATCAAGCAGCCGGTCTCGGCGATTCTGGAGGCGGCTGAGGAGCACCGGGCCGATGTGATCGGTATGTCGGGGCTGCTGGTGAAGTCCACGGTGATCATGAAGGAGAACCTGGAGGAGCTCAACTCCCGTGGCATGGCCGCTGATTACCCGGTCATCCTGGGGGGTGCGGCGCTGACCCGGGCGTATGTCGAGCAGGATCTGCACGAGATCTACGAGGGCGAAGTCCGTTACGCCCGCGACGCGTTCGAGGGTCTGCGGCTGATGGACGCGCTGATCGGTGTGAAGCGGGGCGTGCCGGGGGCTGTCCTGCCCGAGCTCAAGCAGCGCCGGGTCAAGCCCGTCGCGAGTGGCGTCGTCGTCGCGGAGAGTCCGGAGAGTCCTGAAGAAGGGGGGCGCTCCGATGTGGCCGTCGACAATCCCGTCCCCGCGCCGCCCTTCTGGGGCACCCGGGTCGTCAAGGGCATCCAGCTCAAGGAGTACGCCTCCTGGCTGGACGAGGCCGCTCTGTTCAAGGGGCAGTGGGGGCTGAAGCAGGCGCGCAAGGGTGACGGGCCGACCTACGAGGAGCTCGTGGAGACCGAGGGGCGGCCGCGGCTGCGCGGGCTGCTCGACCGGCTCCAGACGGAGAACCTCCTTGAGGCCGCCGTCGTGCACGGCTACTTCCGCTGTGTGTCCAAGGGCGAGGACCTGATCCTGCTGGACGAGAACGGGTCCGAGCTGACCCGGTTCGCGTTCCCGCGGCAGCGACGCGGCCGTCGCCTCTGTCTGGCCGACTTCTTCCGTTCGGAGGAGTCGGGGGAGACGGACGTCGTCGGGCTTCAGGTCGTCACCGTCGGTTCGCGGATCGGGGAGGAGACGGCCCGGCTCTTCGAGGCGAACTCCTACCGCGACTACCTCGAACTGCACGGGCTGTCCGTCCAGTTGGCCGAGGCCCTCGCCGAGTACTGGCACGCACGCGTGCGCGGAGAGCTCGGTATCGCCGGGGGTGACCCGGGCTCGCTGGACGGCATGTTCCGCACCGAGTACCAGGGCTGCCGCTACTCCTTCGGCTACCCGGCCTGCCCCGACCTGGAGGACCGGGCGAAGATCGCCGACCTGCTCCGGCCGGAGCGCATCGGCGTCCATCTGTCCGAGGAGTTCCAGCTGCACCCCGAGCAGTCCACGGACGCCATCGTCCTGCACCACCCCGAAGCCAGCTACTTCAACGCCGGAGGCCGGGAGTGACGACGACCCTGCGCGACCTGCTCGACCGGGGAACCCCGTCGTTCTCCTTCGAGTTCTTTCCGCCGAAGACACCCAAGGGCGAGCGGACCCTGTGGGAGGCGATCCGCCGGATCGAACCGCTGGCCCCGACCTTCGTCTCGGTCACCTACGGGGCCGGCGGCTCCTCCCGGGACCGTACCGTCGAGGTGACCAAGCGGATCGCGACCGAGACGACCCTGCGCCCCGTCGCCCATCTGACCGCGGTCGGGCACTCGGTGTCGGAGCTGCGGCACATCATCGGCCAGTACGCCGACGCCGGCGTCCGTGACGTCCTCGCCCTGCGCGGTGACCCGCCCGGCGACCCCAACGCCCCCTGGATCGCCCACCCCGAAGGCTTCACCCACGCCCATGAACTGGTGCGCCTGGTCAAGGAGTCGGGGGAGTTCAGCGTCGGGGTGGCGGCCTTTCCCGAGCGGCATCCGCGCTCGGCCGACTGGGAGTCCGACATCCGGCACTTCGTCGCCAAGTGCAAGGCGGGCGCCGACTACGCGGTGACCCAGATGTTCTTCCACGTCGAGGACTATCTGCGGCTGCGCGACCGGGTCGCCGCGGCCGGCTGCGACACCCCGGTCATTCCGGAGATCATGCCGGCCACCGACGTACGCCAGATCGCCCGCTTCGCCGAACTCAGCGGCGCCGCCTTCCCCGAGGACCTCGCCCACCGCCTGGACGCCGTCCGCGACAACCCGGCGGACGGTCACCGCATCGGCGTCGAGTACGCCACCGCGATGGCCGAGCGGCTCCTCGCCGAGGGCGCCCCCGGCCTGCACTACATCACCCTCAACAAGTCCACGGCGGCCCTGGACATCCACCGCAACGTGCTGGCGGCGACCCGCGTCACCGCGTGAGGCCCACGGCACGACCGACCGAGCCGAACAGAGCCCAGCAGGAGGAGCAGGTGTACGACACCCCGGAAGAAGACGGCAGACAGTCCCAGGACATCCACGTCCTCGCCCCGCCGCTCCGGCTCGCGGGCATCGACGAGGACGACTCCTGGGAGCCCCACGTCGTACGCGGCATCGACTGACGCCGCCCTGCTCCACCGGTCCACGAGTGGGCGTTGGCAGTTTCCGACGAGCGGCGATGCGGAGGGGGTGCGGACATGAACGGTCTGCTGCGCGGCGGTGCGCGATGGTTGAGGGACCGCTGCCTGTGGCCGCTCTGGCGGTCCTTGGCGGCCTTCGGAGCCATGCATCTCGGCACCGGAACGCCCCAGGACCAGGGCCACGGCCAGGACATGGCTGATCCCGCCGCCGGCTCCCGCGGCTTCCTCGCGGGTCAGCTCTGGCGACGGTTCCTGGTGTTGCCGCCGGGGGTCGGTGGGCCACCGCCCGCCCACCCCGAGCGACTGCGTGCTGATCTGCCGCTGACGGCGCAGGAACGGCTGCTCGCCCGGGACCTGTGGCCCGGTTACGAACAGCGCGTCCGCGACACCAACTGACTCACCCTTCCTGACTCACCCTTCCTGACTCATTGCTCCTGGCTCACCATTCGATGAGGGCGAGCCCTGCGGCCATGCCGCCGCCGAAGCCGGCGAGGAGGATCAGGTCACCCCGGTG
>JABFXD010000513.1 GCA_013361925.1 Streptomyces sp.
CAGCGGCGGGAAGGGCTGTGCAGCGGGTCCGACTGCGGGGACTGTTGCGACTGCTGCAGCTGCTGCGAGGGCTGCGGCGACTGCTGTGACGGGTGCGACTGCGGCTGCGACTGCGGGTGTTGAGGCCCGTCCTCAGTCCTTGAGCTCCGGCGGTGAGATCTCCGACTTGGTGATCGCCGAGCCCGAGGTCCCCCACTTCTTCAGGATCTTGGCGTACGTACCGTCCTCGATCAGCTTGTTCACCGCCGCCTGGAACGCCGGTGTCAGCTTCGTGTCCTTCTTGAAGGCGAAGCCGACGTCCAGGCGGTGGTACTCGTTGAGGAACTTGACGCCGCTCTGGTGGGCCACGGCGTAGCGCAGGCCGTTGATGGTGGACATCACCACATCGCTGCGGCCCTGCTGGAGCGAGGACCAGATGGCGCCCTGCTCGTTGTAGGTCTGCACCTTGTACGCCTTGTCGCCGGCGTCGGTGCACAGGTGCTTGTTCTCCTCCAGTGTCGCCTCGAAGGTGGTGCCCGCGCCGGTCGCGACGTTCAGACCGCACAGCTGCTTGAGGTCGGTGACCTTGGTGAGCTTGCTGTCCTTGCGGGTGGCGAAGCCCTGGCCGTCGTTGATGTAGGTGACGAAGTCGATCGTCTTGCGGCGCTCGTCGGTCACGCCGAAGTTGCCGACGCCGAGGTCGTACTTGCCGCTGTCGAGGGCCGGGAGGATCGCCTCGAAGCTGGCCTGCTGGGTCTTGAGTTCGATGCCGAGCACCTTGGCGACGGCGTTCGCGAAGTCGACGTCCTGGCCCGCCAGGGTCTTGCCGTCGTCCAGGATCGAGGTGCCCGGGGGCTGGCCGGAGACGCTGACCGCGAGGGTGAGGCTGGTGGTGCCGGACGGCAGCAACTTGGCCGCCGCCTCGTCCTTCTTGATGGGGGAGACGACATCCGTGGTGGGGATCCCGTCCGACTTCGCCGCGGCGTTCACGGCGTCGTCGTCGGTGCCTGAGCCGCAGGCGGTGAGGAGCAGCGTCGCCGCGGAGATCGCGACAAAGGGAGCGATAAGTCTATTTCGGGCGCGCGAAGGCGTACGCATGGCGGGACTGTCTCCTGTGAGCGAGGAAAGCGCTGACTGAGGGGAGGGCGCGTGTGAAGGCGAGGAAGGAGAAAGGCAGAAGGTGGAGCGGGTGAATGCGCAAAAGGCGCCCCGGTCACCGGGGCGCGCAGGGGGTCAGCTCAACAGGAAGAGGACCACACGCGACCGAGGTCGATGTGGGAGCGCTTGACCAGCCACTGCTGTGGATGCATGGGCCAAGTGGAACAGGCATCCGGTTGTGCGTCAACTGACCTGAGACGTACGGCTCACAGTGTGGACAGCCTTGACAGCGTGGGGAAACCGCACCGTAGTCTCGAAAGGCGGCCCTGCTGAGGGGCTCGGCCGTATGTGAAGGCGCCTGTCCACACGGAGCTTTCGCATGTCCTCCGACACCCTCGCCAAAGCCCCCGCCGCCCCGGACATACCCGAGGACGCGGATTCCCTGCGGATCGTCCCGCAGCGCCGTCCCGGTCAGTGGGCGGCCGCCGTCGCCGTACTGGTGCTGCTCGCTCTCGCCGTCAACTCGGTCCTGCGCAACGACGCGTTCCAGTGGGACGTCGTCGCCGAGTACTTCACCTCGCGGTCCGTGCTGCGCGGCCTGTGGCTCACCCTCTGGCTGACCGCCGTGGTCATGGTGCTCGGCTTCGCCCTCGGCACCCTGCTCGCCGCGGCCAGACTCTCCGCCAACCCCGTGCTGAGAAGCGTCAGTTGGGGGTACGTCTGGCTGTTCCGGTCCATCCCGATCCTGGTGCAGCTGCTGCTGTGGTTCAACATCGGGGCGCTGTACCCGCAGATCCTCGGCGTGAAGACCGTCGATCTGCTCGGGCCGATCACCGTCGCCGTCATCGGGCTCACCCTGCACGAGGCCGCGTACGCCGCCGAGGTCGTGCGCGGCGGCATCCTCTCCGTCGACCGGGGGCAGGTCGAGGCCGCGCAGGCGCTCGGGCTGAGCCGGTTGCGGCGCTGGCGGCGGATCGTGCTCCCGCAGGCGATGCGCTCCATCGTGCCGCCCGCCGGGAACATGCTGATCGGCACCCTCAAGGGCACCTCCATCGTCAGCGTCATCGCCGTGCAGGACCTGCTCTACTCGGTGCAGCTCGTCTACCACCGCACCTACGAGGTCATCCCGCTGCTGATGGTGGCCACCGTCTGGTACACCGTCGTCACCTCGGTGCTCAGCGTCGGCCAGTACTACGTCGAGCGGTACTACGCGCGCGGCTCGGAGACGGCGCGATGAGCCGGGGCACACTGGTGATCGTCGGGGCCGGTCCGCGGGGGACCGGTCTGATCGAGCGGATCGCCGCCAACGCACCCGAGCTGTACGCCGGTTCGGGTCTGTCCGACGAAGGCTTCGACATTCATCTGGTGGACCCGCATCCGCCGGGCGCCGGGCGCATCTGGCGGGCGGCCCAGTCGCCGCTGCTGTGGATGAACTCGCACGCCGAGGACGTCACCATGTTCACCGACGAGACGGTGACCATGGAGGGCCCCGTGCGCTCCGGGCCCACCCTGCACGAGTGGGCCGGCATCGACGGCTCCACCTTCGCCGACCGGCAGCTCCAGGGCTCCTATCTGCGCTGGGTGCACGAGCGGGCGGTGGCGGACCTGCCGGACGGCATCCGCGTCCACCACCACCCACGGCGTGCCCTGCGGATCAGCGGTCCCCGCGAGGGACGTCAGCAGGTGTGGCTGGAGGGCCGCCCGCGCCCGCTGCTCGCCGACCTGGTCGTGCTCTCCCTCGGCCATCTGGACGCCGAACTCGACGACGAACAGCGTGACTTGGCGGCCTACGCCGAGGAACACGGCCTTGTCCACCTCCCGCCCGACTTCACCGCCGACAGCGACCTGTCCGCGCTCGCGCCAGGCGAGCCGGTCCTCGTCCGGGGCTTCGGTCTGGCCTTCGTCGACCTTATGGTGCTGCTCACCGAGGGACGAGGCGGACGCTACGAGGGGGACGCGTATGTGCCCTCGGGGCGGGAGCCGGTGCTGTACGTCGGATCGCGGCGCGGAGTGCCGTACCACTCGAAGATCGGGTACGAGTGGACCGGCGAACGCCCGCCGCTGCCCCGCTTCTTCGGGCCGGCCGAGGTGGACGAACTGCTGGCGCGGTCCGGCGGGTTCGACTTCCGACGGGATGTCTGGCCGCTGGTGGAGAAGGAGCTGGGGTTCGCCCACTACCACCGGCTCTTCGACGTCCACCCCGAACGGACCTCCGTCGCCTGGGCCGACTTCGAGGAGAAGTACGCGGCGGCCGACGGCGAGGCGGAGGTGCAGGCGCTGGTCGCGTCCGCCGTGCCCGATCCCGCCGACCGGCTGGACCTGACGGCGCTCGACCGGCCGCTGGAGGGGGTGCGGTACGGGTCGTACGAGGAGTTCCAGGAAGGGCTTCGGGGGTATGTGGAGCAGGACCTGAGCCGACGTCATGACCCGTCGTACAGCCCTGACTTGGCGGTCTTCCTCGGGCTGCTCTCCGTCTACGGGCAGCTGATCCGGCTCGGTGGTGTCCCGCCCTGGTGGCACGGGTTCTTCAGCTATCTGGCCTCCGGGCCGCCCGGGCCCCGGCTGCGGCAGCTGCTGGCGCTGTCCCGGGCCGGTGTCCTGAAGTTCGTGGGCGCCGACATGAGCGTCACCGCCGGGGGCGGGGTGTTCCGGGCGTCGAGCGCGACCGTGCCGGGGGCCTTCGTCGAGGCGCGGGCGCTGGTCGAGGCGCGGCTGCCGGAACCCACCGTCGGACGGGCCCGGGACACGCTGCTGCGGGCACTGCACGCCGACGGGGCCGCCGAGACGCCCGACGGGCTGCTCCGGGTCGACCCCGCCGACGGGCGGATCCTCGACCGGAACGGCCGACCGCACCCCCGGCGCTTCGCCCTCGGCCCCTACACCGACGGCCGTACCCCCGGCGCCTTCACCCGGCCCCGCACCGGCGGGCCCGCGTTCCGGCAGAACGACGCGACCGCGCGGGCGGCGCTGCTGTTCCTGGGCGCACTGGCCGGACAGGCGGCGGCATGAGCACCCGGGCCCGCTGTACGGGCGGTCCGCCCCAGACCCCCCACCCCTACTTTCGCGAGGAACCCCACCCATGACCGTCATGGTCGACATCAGGTCCGTCCACAAGAGCTTCGGCTCCCTGGAAGTGCTCAAGGGCATCGACCTCACCGTGCGCGCCGGCGAGGTCACCGTGATCCTCGGCCCGTCCGGCTCCGGCAAGTCGACGCTGCTGCGCACCATCAACCACCTGGAGAAGGTGGACGGCGGCGCGATCAGCGTGGACGGGGCCCTGATCGGCTACCGGCGCTCGGGCGACCGGCTGTACGAGCTGCCCGAGCGCGAGGTGCTGCGGCAGCGCACGCGGATCGGCTTCGTCTTCCAGAACTTCAACCTCTTTCCGCACCTCACCGTGCTGGACAACGTCATCGAGGCGCCGGTCTCCGCGCTGAAGCGCCCCCGCAAGGAGGCCGTCGAGAGCGCGCGCAAACTGCTCGACCGGGTCGGGCTCGCCGAGAAGGCCGACGCCTACCCCCGGCAGCTGTCCGGCGGACAGCAGCAGCGGGTCGCCATCGCGCGGGCGCTGGCGCTGGAGCCGAAGCTGCTGCTGTTCGACGAGCCGACGTCCGCCCTCGACCCGGAGCTGGTCGGCGAAGTCCTCGACGTCATCAAGGACCTGGCCCATCAGGGCACGACGATGATCGTCGTCACGCACGAGATCGGGTTCGCCCGGGAGGTCGCCGACACGGTGGTGTTCATGGACGACGGACGGATCGTCGAGCAGGGCCCACCGGGCGAGGTGCTGGACCACCCGCGGCACGACCGCACGCGGGCCTTTCTCTCGAAGGTGCTGTGATGCTGCATCTCTCCGCCGCCGTCGACCAGTCCGCCGTGTACGACGCCGCCTCCTACGTCGACCTGGCCCGCCTCGCCGAGCACGGCGTCCTCGACTTCGTGACGCTGGACGACACCTTCGCCCGCCCCGGCCCCGACGCCCTGTCCGTGCTGTCGCGGGTCGCCCCCGCCACCAGCCGCGTCGGTCTCGTCCCGACCGTCACCACCACACACACCGAGCCCTTCCATGTGCAGGCCGCCGTCGCCACCCTCGACTGGGTCAGCCGGGGCCGGGCGGGCTGGCGGCTCGATGTCTCCACCACCGAGGGCGAGGCCCGTCTCTTCGGACGCCGGCACGCCGCCCCCGCCGAGGAGCTGTGGCGGGAGGCCGGTGAAGTGGCCGACGTGGCCGCGAGGTTGTGGGACAGCTGGGAGGACGACGCCGAGATCCGCGACGCGCCGACCGGCCGCTTCATCGACCGGGACAAGCTGCACCACGTCGACTTCGAGGGCTCGGGCTTCTCGGTCAGGGGCCCCTCCATCGTGCCCCGGCCTCCGCAGGGGCACCCCGTCCGGGTCGTCGACGCCACCGAGGGGCACGCCCGGCGCACCGCCGCCCGGTACGCCGACGTGGCGCTGGTGCGGGTGGCGAACGCCGCGCAGGCCGGTGCCGTACGCGACCAACTCCGCAAGGACGCAGGCCGGTTCGGCCGGAGCCCGGACGAGCTGCGGGTTCTGGTGAGCCTCCTCGCCGACCTCGGTGACGGGGAGCACGCGGCCGAGCCGGGCCATGGCGGAGGCGGCCCCCGGCAGACCGCGCAGGGCCCGCTGTACCGGGGCGGCCCCGTCGACCTCGCCGAGCTGATCGCCTCCTGGCACGCGGCCGGTGCCGTGGACGGCTTCCACCTCACGCCCGCCGCGCCCCGCCGCGACCTGGAACGGCTGGTCAACGGCACGGTTCCGCTGCTCCAGCACCGGGGCCTGTTCCGCACCTTCTATCCGGGCAGCACGCTCCGGGAGCACCTCGGACTCGCGCGGCCCGCCAACCAGTACGCGAACGCGGGGGACGCGTCATGACGAAGCAGATCCATCTCGCCGCCCACTTCCCGGGCGTCAACAACACCACCGTGTGGGCCGATCCGCGGTCGAGGTCCCAGATCGAGTTCTCCTCCTTCGAGCATCTCGCCCGCACCGCCGAGCGCGGTCTGTTCGACTTCTTCTTCCTCGCGGAAGGGCTGCGGCTGCGCGAACACAAGGGCCGGGTCCACGACTTGGACGTGGTCGGGCGGCCGGAGTCGCTGACCGTGCTGAACGCGCTCGCCGCAGTCACCGAGCGGCTGGGTCTCGCCGCCACGGTCAACGCGACCTTCAACGAGCCGTACGACCTGGCCCGCCGCCTGGCCACCCTCGACCATCTCAGCGGGGGCCGGGCCGCCTGGAACGTGGTGACCTCCTCCGACGCCTTCACCGGCGAGAACTTCCGGCGCGGCGGCTTCCTCGACCGGGCCGACCGGTACACACGGGCCGCCGAATTCGTCGCCACGGCAAGGGAGTTGTGGGACTCCTGGACACCGGACGGGGTGTCCCGGCCGTTCGCCCACCGGGGGCGGCACTTCGACATCGCGGGCGAGTTCGGCGTGCCGCGCTCGCCGCAGGGGCACCCGGTCGTCATCCAGGCCGGGGACTCCGACGAGGGGCGGGAGTTCGCGGCGGCCACCGCCGACGTGGTCTTCACGAGGCAGAGCTCGTTCGAGGCGGGGAAGGCCTTCTACGCCGACGTGAAGAAGCGGCTCGCCAAGTACGGGCGCACGCACGGCGACCTGAAGATCCTGCCCGGCGTCTCCGTCGTCCTCGGCGACACCGCCGCCGACGCGCGGGAGAAGGCCGCCGAGATCCGGCGCCAGCAGACCTCTCCGCAGACCGCGTTGCTCACCCTGGAGCAGATCTGGGGCACCGACCTGTCCGCGTACGACCCCGACGGACCGCTCCCCGACCTCGACCCGGTGCCGGACTCCGGTATCACCCAGGGGCGGACCCGGCGAGGCGACACCGTGGCGATCGCCGAGAAGTGGCGGGCGCTCGCGGCGGAGAAGGGGCTGTCGATCCGGGAGACCGTGATCGAGGCGGGCGGCCGGCAGTCCTTCGTCGGCACCCCGCAGGCCGTCGCCGCCGAACTCGACGCGTTCGTGCAGGCCGACGCCGCCGACGGCTTCATCCTCGTACCGCATCTCACCCCCGGCGGACTCGACGACTTCGTGGACCGGGTGGTGCCGCTGCTCCAGGAGCGCGGGGTCTTCCGCACGGAATACGAGGGCACCACCCTGCGCTCCCACCTCGGGCTCGCGGAACCGGCATGGAAAGGCTGATCAAGATGACAACGGACGCGTTCGACGCGTGGAAGCAGTGGCACGAGGACCGTGTCGAGTCGGTGTCCGCGCCCTACGG
>JABFXD010000889.1 GCA_013361925.1 Streptomyces sp.
CTCCAGATCGGCGGCGCGCTCGGTACGTCCGTGCTGGTCTCCCTCATCACGAGCCGCGTCGGCGCCACCCTCACCGACGAGTTGACCGCCGCCGGCGTCCCCGCCGGGACGTCGACCGCGCCGGCCGGGGCGAAGGACGCGGTGGCCATGGGCGCCGCACCTGTCTCCGCGGAGATGCCGGAGCGGCTGAGGTCGGCGGTCACCGAGGGCAGCCACCAGGCCTTCATGAACGGCGTACACACGTCGGTGCTGGTCGCGGGGGCGATGTGCGTGCTGGGGGCGGTGGTGGCGGCGACGGGGGTACGCCGGGCGCCCGGCCGCTAGGGGGCGCGTCTTTCAGGTCAACGTGCGCACCGGGCTGCCGTCCAGGAACGCGGCGATGTCCTCCACCGCTTCCCGGTAGTACGTGCGGTAGTTGTGCTCGGTGACATAGCCGAGGTGCGGGGTGGCCAGCACGTTCGGCAGGGTGCGCAGGGGGTCGTCGGCGGGCAGGGGCTCGGTGTCGAAGACGTCGAGACCGGCGCCGGCGATCCAGCCCTCGCGCAGGGCACGCAGCAGCGCCGCCTGGTCGACGATCGCGGCGCGGGAGGTGTTGACCAGGAAGGCGTGCGGGCGCATGGCACGCAGTTCCGGCTCGCCGAGCAGACCACGGGTGCGGTCGGACAGCACGAGGTGCACCGAGACGAAGTCGCTGCGACGCAGCAAGTCCTCCTTGCCGTCGGCGAGTTGGACGCCCTCCGCCGCGGCCCGCTCGGCGGTGAGGTGCTGACTCCACGCCAGCACCTCCATTCCGAAGGCGGACGCGACCCGCGCCACCCGCGAACCGATCTTCCCGAGCCCGAGCAGGCCCAGGGTGCGGCCGTGCAGGTCCTGCCCCACGGTGGACTGCCACGGCCCGCCCTCGCGCATCCCCCGGCTCTCCACGGTAATCTGCCGGGCGAGGCCGAGCAGCAGCGCCCAGGTCAGCTCGACGGGCGGGGTCGAGCTGCTGGCCGTACCGCACACGGTCACCCCCTGGGCCGCCGCCGCGCCGAGGTCGATGGAGGCGTTGCGCATCCCGGTCGTCACCAGCAGCCGCAACCGGGGCAGCCGGCTCAACAGGTCGGCGTCGAAGGGAGTGCGCTCCCGCATCGCGACGACGATCTCGCAGTCGGCGAGCTCGGCGGCCAACTTGTCCCGATCGGCGATGTGTTCACGCAAGGACCGCACCTCGACCCTGCCGTCCAGACCACTCCAGTCCGCCAGGTCCGGGGCGGCACCCTGATAGTCGTCCAGCACAGCGCAGTAAACGGTCATACGGACATTGTGCCCCGCAGCCGATCAGCCTCGCGGATGCCAACTGCTGCGCGGGACACCCCTGGTCGGCGCCTGCCCGCGTCGGCCACCCCGACTCACCGCCGCATCCCGCCCATCTCCGCGGCGAAGAGCACGGGATCGCTGTCGTATCCCCGGACCATCCCGTGGAAGCGCCACGCCCCGGACGCGTCCCGGGTGAACTCCGCGACCGTCGCGGCCGTGGCCTCGGCGACGCCCGCGAAGTCGTCGGACAGCAGCGGCCGGTATCCGTCGAGGACGACCACGCCGGCGTTGAATATCTCGCCGAACGGACGAGGACCGGTGTCCTGGTGGATGGCCACGCCGACCACCACCCGGCCGTAGGCGGACGACACCCGGTCGAACTCCAGCACCATCGCCTCGACGAACCCGAACCCCATGCCGGTCTCGCTGTGCCGGGTCATGTTGATCGTGCCGTCCGGCGACCGGCTCTCGTAGTGCACGACATACACCGGCCGCCCGTACGGGTCGTCGACCGAGTAGGTCGCGGCGATGATGTCGAGATGCCGAGGCGGCTCCCCGTACGGGCTCGGATCCCATCGAAGCTTCACTTCGACCTTGCCCAGCCCGTCCCCGACCCCACTCACTCCGCCACTCCCCCTCACACCGGGGCGAGACGCCCCCGCACCGTGAAGTATGCGTCCTGGCCAGGACTTTGATGCCCCGCCAACGGTCCCACGGTTGGTCAAGACTTCTCCGGCCCGGTGCGCGCCGTCCCTCATCCGCCCACGGGTCAGCGGGACTCGGCCAGCTCCAGCGCCACGTCCACGATCATGTCCTCCTGGCCGCCGACGAGCCCGCGCCTGCCGACCTCCACGAGGATGGTGCGCACATCGAGGCCATGGCGCTCGGCCGCCGTCTCCGCATGGCGCAGGAAGGAGCCGTAGACCCCGGAGTAACCGAGGGTGAGGCTCTCGCGGTCGACGCGCACCGGGCGGTCCTGAAGCGGTCGTACGAGATCGTCGGCGGCGTCCTGGAGCGCGAACAGGTCGCAGCCGTGGGCCCAGCCGTTGAGGTCGGCCACGGCGACGAACGCCTCCAGCGGGGTGTTGCCGGCGCCGGCGCCCTGCCCCGCCAGCGAGGCGTCGACCCGGGTGACGCCCTCCTCCACCGCGGTCATCGAGTTGGCCACCGAGAGGGAGAGGTTCTCGTGGGCGTGGACGCCGATCTCGGTCGCCGGGTCGAGGACGTCCCGGTAGGCGCGGACGCGACTGCGGACGCCGTCCATCGTCAGCCGGCCGCCGGAGTCGGTGACGTAGACGCAGTGCGCGCCGTACGACTCCATCAGGGCGGCCTGTCCGGCGAGCGTCACGGCGTCGGTCATGTGGCTCATCATGAGGAACCCGGACACGTCCATGCCCAGCTCACGGGCGGTGGCGATGTGCTGCGCGGAGACGTCGGCCTCGGTGCAGTGGGTGGCCACCCGCACCGACCGGACCCCGAGCGCGTATGCCCTCCTGAGCTCCTCGACGGTGCCGATGCCGGGCAGCAGCAGCGTGGTGAGACGGGCGTTCTCGACATGGGCGGCGGCGGTCTCGATCCACTCCCAGTCGGTGTGGCTGCCGGGACCGTAGGTGAGGGAGCCGCCGGCGAGGCCGTCGCCGTGGGAGACCTCGATGGCATCGACACCGGCGGCGTCCAGCGCGGCCACGATCCGGCCGAGCCGCTCCGGCGCGAGGCGATGGCGGATGGCGTGCATGCCGTCCCGCAGGGTGACGTCCTGGATGAAGAGCCTGTCGACGACGGTCATGCGCCCGCTCCCTGGAGTTCGCTGCCGCGGGCGGCCATGGCCTCGGCCATGCGCAGGGCCGCGCTGGTCATGATGTCGAGGTTGCCGGCGTAGGCCGGGAGGTAGTGGGCGGCGCCCTCGACCTCCAGGAAGACGGACACCTGGTGGGTGACCCGCTCCGGGGTGAGGGTGTGCACGGGCTGGTCGGCGGGGACCGGCGCGATCCGCACCCGTCGCTTGAGCCGGTAGCCGGGCACGTACGCCGCCACCCGCTCGACCATCGCGGCGACGGAGGCACGGATCGCCTCGCGCGTCCCCTCCTCCGGCGCGTCCACCAGGGCCAGCACGGTGTCCCTCATGATCAGCGGCGGCTCGGCCGGGTTCAGCACGATGACGGCCTTGCCGCGCCCGGCGCCGCCGACGCTCTCGATGGCGCGGCTCGTCGTCTCGGTGAACTCGTCGATGTTGGCGCGGGTACCGGGGCCCGCGCTCTTCGACGCGATGGACGCGACGATCTCCGCGTACGGCACCGGCGCCACCCGGGATATCGCGGCGACGACCGGGATCGTGGCCTGACCGCCGCAGGTGACCATGTTGACGTTGTCCGCGGCGACATGCTCGGCGAGGTTGACCGCGGGGACGACCATCGGGCCGATCGCGGCCGGCGTCAGATCGACGAGCTGCTTGCCGTACGGGGCGAGGGCGGCGGCGTTGGCGACATGGGCCTTGGCGGAGGTGGCGTCGAAGACGATCCGGATGCCCTCGAAGCCGTCCATGCGGACCAGCCCCTCGACACCCTCGGCCGTGACCGGGACACCGAGCCGCCGGGCACGGGCGAGCCCGTCGGAGGCGGGGTCGATGCCGACCATCGCGCCCACCTCCAGGGTGTCGGACAGCCGAAGCACCTTGATCATCAGGTCGGTGCCGATGTTGCCGGAGCCGATGATCGCGACCTTGGTCCTCATACGGGGGTTCCTTCGTCGGCGGAAGCGGAGAAGCGGACGGACACCGGTCCGAGACCGCTGATCTCGGCGGCGAACACGTCACCGGGCCCGGCGACGACCATCGGCCCGAGGGCGCCGGAGAGCACCACCTGGCCCGCCCGCAACGGGTCACCGACCTCCCGCGCGGTGCGCGCCAGCCACGCGAGCGCGATCAGCGGGTCACCGAGGCAGGCCGCCCCGTCCCCGCGGGAGACGGTCTCGCCGCCCCGGGCGAGCGTCATCACGGCGCTCACCGGTTCGAACTCGGCGAGGGTCTTCGTCGCCGCCCCGAGGACGTACAGGCCGCTGGAGCCGTTGTCGGCGACGGTGTCACCGAAGGTGATGTCCCAGCCGGCGACACGGCTGTCGACGATCTCCAGGGCGGGCAGCGCGTAGGCCACGGCACCGCGGACCTGCTCCGCGTCCAGGGGCCCCTCGGCGAGGTCCGCGCCGAGCACGAACGCGATCTCGGCCTCCACCTTCGGCTGAAGCAACCGCCCGGTCGGCACGAGGCCGCCGTCGACGACCCGCATGTCGTCGAAGAGGACGCCGAAGTCGGGCTGGTCCACGCCGAGTTGGGCCTGGACGGCGGGCGAGGTGAGGCCGATCTTGCGTCCCGTGACGCGGGCGCCGGTCGTCAGACGGTGGGCGGTGAGCAGCTCCTGGACGGCGTACGCGGCCTTCACGTCGTCGCTGCCGATCAGGTCGCGCACCGGGGAACAGGGCACATGGTCGGCGGCGGCCGCGAGCAGGCGCCGGGCCGCCGCTGCCACGGCGTCGTCGCCGCCACGGAGGTTCTGGTTCATGCCTTCAGCTTGGGGAGCCCGGGCACGCGACGCCCAGCAAAAAGTTCCGCGAGCCGGAACTCGGAGGGTGACGTCTCAGCGCCGCAGCAACTCCTCGCCCCGCCCCCAGAAGTTAGCGCCGCAGCATGTCCTCGCGCCGCCCGAGGGTCGCGGTGATGCCGGCCGCCGCCGCCCGGACGCTGTTGGCGTGCCGGGCGGGCTGGAAGCGGTGCACGGGGCCGGTCACACTGACCGCGCCCAGGATCTCGTCCGCCGGTCCGAAGATCCCGGACGCGACGCAGACGATGCCGACCGCCGACTCCTCGTACTCGAAGGCGACGCCCTTCGCCACGACGTCGGAGAGCTGGCGGGTGAGGACGTCGACGTGGGTGAGGGTCCTGGGGGCCCGGCGTTCCAGCGGGCCGCGCAGCACCGACTCGCGGACGTCGGCGGGCGCGTGGGCGAGGAGGACCTTGCCGAGGGCGGTGGAGTGCAGCGGCATGCGCCCGCCGAGTCGGCTGGGCGAATCGGCCTGCTGATGCCCGCCCATCTTGGCCACGTAGACCACCTCGACGCCCTCCCGGATGCCGAGGTGCACCAGTTCGTGCGTGCGCTCGTACAGGTCCTCCAGGAACGGGGTCGCCACCTCCAGCAGCCCGCGCTCGACGGAGGCGCGCATCCCCAGCTCGAAGACGAGGCTGGACAGCCGATAACGCCCCTCGACCCGATCGAGCAGCCGCCCGGCCACCAGATCGCCGAGCGTGCGGTGCAGAGTCCCCTTGGGCAGCCCGGTACGCCGCTGCACCTCGGCGAACCCGAGCGTGGTGTCCTCGACGGTGAACGCCTGCAACACGGCGAGCGCCTTGCTCAGCACACCACTCGGCGCCTCACCCACACCAGCCGCCCTTCGCCACCGCCCGGCTCAGGACCCCTTGGCCACCGGCTCCAGAACCGCCACGCACTCCACATGATGAGTCATCGGAAACAGGTCGAACACCCGAAGCGACCGCACCCGGTACCCCCCGTCCCGGAAGTACCCCAGATCCCGGGCGAGCGCCGCCGGATCGCACGCCACGTACGCGATCCTCCGCGCTCCCAGCCCGGCGAGGTGCTCCACCGTCTTGCGCCCGGCCCCCGCCCGCGGCGGATCCAGGACGATCAGGTCGACCTCCGTGATCCCGGTGCGCGGCAGGACCGACTCCACCTTGCCCTGCTCGATGCGGACGCGGTCGAAGTCGGCGAGGTTGTGCCGGGCGTCCTCGACGGCCCGCTTGCCGGACTCGATGCCGAGGACCGCGCCCTTCTCGCCGAGGCGGTCGGCGAGCGCGCCCGCGAACAGGCCGACCCCGCAGTACAGGTCGAGCGCCATGTCGCCCTTGCGCGGCAGCAGCCCCTGCATGACCGCCTTCACCAGGGTGTCGGCCGCCATCGGGTGGACCTGCCAGAAGCCGCCGCTGCCCACGCGGTGCGTGCGCCCGTCGGCCCGCTCGCGCACGAACGCGCGGCCGTGGACGCGGTGGATGCCGCCGTCCTTCTCGTCGACGCGCATGACGGAGACGGGCTTGTCGAGCTCGACGAGGGGGAGGCGGGCGCCCGGGCGGGGTTCCAGGATGACCATGCGGTCCTGCGAACCCGTCGCCGCGATCGCGTCCACCGACGCCATCCCGGACCAGTCCCGCGCCTCGATGCCCAGCTCGCTGACGCCCGGCGCCGCGATCATGCAGTGGTCGATCGGCTCGACCTCGTGCGAGCGGTGCCGGCGCAGACCGGCGTTGCCGTCCGCGTCCACCGCGTACTGCACGCGCGTCCGCCACGCGGGCACCTCACCGGCCGGCAGCTTGTCGCCCTCGGCCGGCATCACCGTGCCGTCCCAGCCGACGTCCTCCGGCGTGAGCCCGGCGAGGCGCTGCAACTGCTCGGCGACGACCTCGCCCTTGAGCCGCCGCTGCGCACCCGGCTTGGCGTGCTGCCAGTCGCAGCCGCCGCAGCGGCCCGGGCCGGCGAAGGGGCAGGGGGCCTCGATCCGGTCCTTCGACGCGTCCAGGATCTCCACGGCGTCCGCCCGCAGGAACCGCGCCCCCTCCTCGCCCTCGGTCACCCGCGCCACGACCCGCTCGCCGGGCAGCGCGTGCCGGACGAACAGGACCTGGCCGTCGGCGGTCCGGGCGATGCAGTGCCCGCCATGGGCCACCGGGCCGACCTCGACCTCGAAGTCCACCCCCACCAGCGATTTCTTCGGTTCTGCCTGCATGGCGGGGTGACTCCACAACGTCAAAGGGAAGGGACCGGACATCGTCCGAGGGAGAAGACCGGGCGTCGTCCGGGGGAAACGCCCGGACAACAGCCCACCAGTCTACGTCCGCGAGAACATCTCCCTCGCCTCCACGGCTGCGAGGGAAGTGCGTTCGCCTCTACTGCTGCGAGGACGTCTCCTTCGCCCGCTCGTGCGCCGGCCCACGCCGCACCGCACCCGGCGCGTTCCACTCCTGCCGCTTGCGGGCCC
>JABFXD010000086.1 GCA_013361925.1 Streptomyces sp.
GGAGCAGGAGTTCCCGGAGCTGGACCGGGTGGCCTGGTTCTCCCTCGCGCGTGCTCGCGAGGTGATCGTGAAGGCGCAGGCCACGTTTCTCGACCGGCTGGCGGAGCACTCGCCCTGACACGTTGCGGCGGGGCCCGCCGCGCGGGAAGGTCGAGAACACAGGTCCGCTCCCCCAGGAGGTCGGTCATGCCCATCGCGACGGTGAACCCGGCGAACGGCGAGACGCTCAAGACGTACGAAGCCATGGGCGCCGAGGAGATCGAGCGCCGGCTCCAGCTCGCGGAGGCCACCTTCCGCACCTACCGGACGACACCGTTCGCCGAACGCGCCCAGCTGCTGAACCGGGCGGCCGATCTGCTCGACGGCCTCCAGCAGGACATCGGCAAGGTCATGACCACCGAGATGGGCAAGCCGGTCAAGCAGGCCCGCGCCGAGGCCGCCAAGTGCGCCAAGGCGATGCACTGGTACGCCGAGCACGCCGAGGCGCTGCTGGCCGACGAGGAGCCCGCCGACGCCGATGTGAAGGACTCCGGCGCCTCCCGGGCCCTGGTGCGCTACCGGCCCCTGGGTCCGGTGCTCGCGGTGATGCCGTGGAACTTCCCCCTGTGGCAGGTCGTCCGGTTCGCCGCCCCCGCGCTGATGGCGGGCAACGTCGGACTGCTCAAGCACGCCTCGAACGTCCCCCAGACAGCCCTGTTCCTGGAGGATCTGTTCCACCAGGCGGGCTACCCGGAGGGCGTCTTCCAGACCCTGCTCATCGGCTCCGGCGCGGTCGAGGAGATCCTGCGCGACGAGCGCGTCAAGGCGGCCACGCTCACGGGCAGTGAGCCCGCCGGGCGCTCGGTCGCCGCCACCTGCGGCGACATGGTGAAGAAGACGGTCCTCGAACTCGGCGGCAGCGACCCGTACGTCGTGATGCCGTCCGCGGACATCGACCGCGCGGCCGAGATCGCCGTGACGGCACGGGTGCAGAACAACGGGCAGTCGTGCATCGCCGCCAAGCGGTTCATCGTGCACGCCGACGTGTACGACGCCTTCGCCGAGAAGTTCGTGCGGGGCATGCAGCGGCTGACGGTCGGCGACCCGCTGGACGAGGCCACGGACGTCGGCCCGCTCGCCACCGAGCAGGGACGCGCGGACCTGGAGGAGCTGGTCGACGACGCGACGCGCAGCGGTGCCCGGGTGCTCTGCGGGGGCGAGCGGCCGGACGGGGACGGCTGGTACTACCGGCCGACCGTCCTCACCGACATCAGCCGCGAGATGCGTATCCACCGCGAGGAGGCGTTCGGCCCGGTGGCCACGCTCTACCGCGTGAGCGACCTCGACGAGGCGGTGCTGCTCGCCAACGACTCACCGTTCGGACTGAGTTCGAACGTGTGGACGCGGGACGAGGCCGAGGTCGATCGTTTCGTACGGGATCTCGAAGCCGGTGCCGTGTATGTCAACGGGATGACCGCGTCCCATCCGGCGTTCCCGTTCGGCGGCGTGAAGCGGTCCGGGTACGGGCGTGAGCTGTCCGGGCACGGAATCCGCGAGTTCTGCAACATCACTACGGTTTGGCACGGAGCGTGACGTCTGCGCGGTTACCATCCCCGGTGTGAACCGTGAAGTGACTCTGCCGCTGATCGTCGACGACCGGGGCACCTTGCAGGTGTCCGCGGCCGATGTGAGCAAGCTGTTGCGCACGGTCGGGGGGCGGTGGCTGCATCTTGTCGAGGCGGGCGAGGAGGGCCTCGACGAGGACACGGTGGCCGCGTTGACCATCGAGTTGGCCAAGCTCGCCGATCGCATCGACGTGGCCTGCATTGCGCACAGTAGCGGCGGCGCGTCCTGAGGACCGTGGTCCCAGGACCTGTTTGGAACTCCGCCCGTCCCTGAAACGGAGTAGCCCCGCGCGAAGTCGTCTGCCCCTCGGGTGATCGTGGACTGGACCACCCTCTGAGGCGAAAGCAGGCACGGTTCATGGCGACTTTGTGCAGACCCTCGGTGTCCGTTCCAGAGCATGTGATCACGATGGAGGAGACGCTCGAACTGGCGCGCTCCCGCCATGCGGACCATCCCCAACTGCCGCTGGCGCTCCGCTTGATCGAGAACACCGGTGTACGCACCCGGCACATCGTGCAGCCCATCGAGGAGACCCTGAAGCACCCCGGCTTCGAGGAGCGCAACAAGGTCTATGTGGCCGAGGCGAAGGCCCGTGTCCCCGCGGTCGTGCAGCGAGCACTCGACGACGCCGAGGTACTGGCACGTGACATCGATGTCATCATCTATGTCTCCTGCACGGGTTTCATGATGCCGTCGCTGACCGCCTGGCTGATCAACGAGATGGACTTCGACTGCACCACGCGGCAGATCCCCATAGCCCAGCTGGGCTGTGCGGCCGGCGGCGCGGCGATCAACCGGGCGCACGACTTCTGCACCGCCTACCCCGAGGCCAACGCCCTCATCGTGGCCTGCGAGTTCTGCTCGCTGTGCTACCAGCCCACCGACCTGGGCATCGGGAACCTGCTGTCCAACGGCCTGTTCGGCGACGGCATCGCGGCCGCCGTGGTCCGCGGCCGGGGCGGCGAGGGCATCGCACTGGAGCGCAACGGCTCGTATCTGATCCCCAAGACCGAGGAGTGGATCATGTACGACGTCCGGGCCACGGGCTTCCACTTCCAGCTGGACAAGCGGGTGCCCGCCACCATGGAGCCGCTCGCCCCGGCCCTCCAGGACCTCGCGGGACTGCACGGCTGGGACGCCGCCGACCTGGACTTCTACATAGTCCACGCGGGCGGGCCCCGCATCCTCGACGACCTCAGCAAGTTCCTCCAGGTCGACCCGCACGCCTTCCGGTTCAGCCGGGCCACGCTCACCGAGTACGGGAACATCGCCAGCGCCGTCGTACTGGACGCGCTGCGACGACTGTTCGACGCGGGCGGGGCGCACCACCGGGCGCGCGGGCTGCTCGCCGGGTTCGGGCCCGGCATCACCGCGGAAATGACCCTGGGCCGCTGGCAGCGCACGGACGAGACGGACTGAACGGACCGAGATGAGCGAAGAGACGATCACCGAGATCCTGCCCCCGATCCGGCACTGGCCGGCCCTCGATCTGAGCGGGACGGACTTCGACCCGGTCCTCACCGAGCTGATGCGCGAGGGCCCGGTCACCCGGATCCAGCTGCCCAACGGCGAGGGCTGGGCCTGGCTGGTCACCCGGTACGACGACGTACGGATGGTGACCAACGACCCCCGGTTCGGCCGGGAGGCCGTCATGGACCAGCCGGTCACCCGGCTCGCCCCGCACTTCATCCCGGAGCGGGGCGCCGTGGGCTTCCTGGACCCGCCGGACCACACCCGGCTGCGCCGCACGGTGGCCGCAGCGCTGACCTCCAAGGGCGTGGAGCGGGTACGGGAGAAGTCCCGGCGGATGCTGGACGAGCTGGTCGACGAGCTGCTCCAGGACGGCCCGCCCGCCGATCTCACCGCCACCGTGCTGAGCCCCTTCCCCATCGCGGTGATCTGCGAGCTGATGGGGGTCCCGGCGGCCGACCGGCAGGTCATGCACACCTGGACCCAGCTGATCCTGTCGTCCTCGCACGGCAAGGAGGTCAGCGAGAAGGCCAAGAAGGAGATGGGCGCCTACTTCGGCGATCTCATCGGGCTGCGGGAGGGCAGTACGGGCGAGGACGTCACCTCTCTGCTCGGCGCCGCGGTGGGCCGGGACGAGGTGACCCTGGAGGAGGCCGTGGGGCTCGCCGTCCTGCTCCAGATCGGCGGCGAGGCGGTGACGAACAACAGCGGCCAGATGTTCTATCTGCTGCTGACCCGTCCGGACCTGGCCGACCGGCTGCGCACGCAGCCGTCGATCCGCCCGCAGGCCATCGACGAGCTGCTGCGCTACATCCCGCACCGCAACGCGGTGGGCCTGTCACGGATCGCCCTGGAGGACGTGGGCATCCGAGGCGTACGCATCCGGGCCGGCGACCCGGTCTACGTGTCGTATCTGGCCGCCAACCGCGACCCGGACGTCTTCCCGTTCCCGGAGACGATCGACTTCACGCGCAGCCCCAACCCGCACGTCTCCTTCGGCTTCGGCCCGCACTACTGCCCGGGTGGCATGCTGGCCAGGTTGGAGTCGGAGCTGCTGGTGGACGCGCTCCTGGACCGGCTGCCGGATCTGAGGCTGGCGGTCCCCGCGGACCAAGTGCCCTTCAGGAAGGGCGCGTTGATCCGTGGTCCCGAGGCGCTTCCGGTGACGTGGTGACGGCTCAGGAAGGTCTGCTGGTCCCGCCGGGGCACGGCCGGGTCGTCCAGACCCCGGCCCAGCACGTCACCTTCAAGGTGACCGGCACGCACTCGCGCATGGCGTCCACCTTCGAGGTGATCGTCCCGCCCGGCTTCGACGTGGGCGCCCATGTGCACACCCGCAGCGAGGAGTTGTTCTACGTCCTTGAGGGTGAGCTGGACGTACTGGCCTTCGAGCCCCGGGTACGGACCCCGGACAACTGGCAGCGCTGGGAGTCGAGTTCGGGCAAGCGGGCGGTACGGGCGACACCGGGCACGGTGATCGTCGTACCCCCGGGCTGCCCGCACGCGTTCGCCAACCCGACGGACTCCCCCGCGAAGATGTTCTTCCAGGCCAGTCCGCCGCCGGACCACGAGCGGTACTTCGAGGAGCTGCTCGAGATCCTGGGCGACGGGGGCCCGCCGGACCACACGGCCATCGAGGAGCTGCGGGCCCGGTACGACATCGAGCAGCTCACGCCGCTCCGGCATCGTTAACGGATCGGCATCCCCGAGAGGGTGCGGGCGATCACCAGGCGCTGGATCTCGCTCGTGCCTTCGAAGATCGTGTAGATCGCCGCGTCGCGGTGCATGCGCTCCACCGGGTACTCGCGGGTGTAGCCGTTGCCGCCGAGGATCTGGACCGCCTGGGCGGTGACCTTCTTCGCCGTCTCGCTCGCGAACAGCTTCGACATCGAGCCCTCGGCGGCGGTGAACTGCTTGCCGTTGATCGCCATCCACGAGGCGCGCCAGACCAGGAGGCGGGCGGCGTCGATGGACGTCCGCATGTCGGCGAGCTGGAAGGCGACGCCCTGGTTGTCGATGATCGGGCGGCCGAACTGCTCGCGGGTCTTGGCGTAGTCGAGGGCGACCTCGTAGGCGGCCCGGGCGGTACCGACCGCCATCGCGCCGACGGCCGGGCGGGAGGCCTCGAACGTGGCCATCGCCGCGTTCTTCACGCGCTCGCCGCCGCCCGCCTTCGCCCGCTCACGGGCCCGGGCGAGGCGCTCGTCGAGCTTCTCCTTGCCGCCGAGGAGGCAGGAGCCGGGGACACGCACGTTCTCCAGGACGACCTCGGCGGTGTGCGAGGCGCGGATGCCGTGCTTCTTGAACTTCTGGCCCTGGGACAGGCCGGGTGTGTTCGGCGGGATGATGAAGGACGCGTGGCCCTTGGAGCCCAGCTCGGAGTCGACGACCGCGACGACGACATGGACGTTGGCGATGCCGCCGTTCGTCGCCCAGGTCTTCGTGCCGTTCAGCACCCACTCGTCCTTGGCCTCGTCGTACACCGCGCGGGTGCGCATCGAGGCCACGTCGGAGCCGGCGTCGGGCTCGGAGGAGCAGAACGCCGCGACCTTGACGTCGTTGGCGTCGCCGTACATCTGCGGGATCCAGGTGCCGATCTGCTCCTCGGTGCCGTTGGCGAGGACGCCGACAGCGGCCAGGCCGGTACCGACGATCGACAGCGCGATGCCCGCGTCGCCCCAGAACAGCTCCTCCATCGCCATGGGGATGCCGAGACCGGTGGAGTCGAAGTACTGCTGGGCGTAGAAGTCGAGCGAGTAGATGCCGACCTTGGCGGCCTCCTGGATGACAGGCCAGGGAGTCTCCTCACGCTCGTCCCATTCGGCGGCCGCGGGGCGGATCACGTCGGCCGCGAAGCCGTGCAGCCAGTCCCGGACCTCCTTCTGTTCGTCGTTGAGCTCCATGGTGAACTCGGCCATGTCCCCTCCAGCGGCGGCACAAATGCATGTTACTAGCGGTAACCAGAGTCTGTTACCGACCGGTAGGAAAAGTCAACTCCTGATGACCCCTCGGCAGCCCGTTCGATGCATGGTGCATGGTGGGTGTTAGTTTGCGCAGGCGTCACCGAATCAGCACGGGTGGGGAGAGCTCATGGACACCACGCAGCGGACCGATCAGCAGCGGTCCGCCGACCGCCGTCGGCGCGAGCTGCTGGAGGCCGCGGACAGGGTGGTCCTGCGTGACGGACCCCACGCCTCCATGAACGCGATCGCCGCGGAAGCGGGCATCACCAAGCCGATCCTCTACCGTCACTTCGGTGACAAGGGGGGACTTTACGCGGCGTTGGCCACGCGGCATACCGATGCGCTGCTGGATTCTCTGCGGGCCGCGCTGGACGCGCCCGCGGATCGACGGGAGCGGGTCGCGGCCACGCTCGACACCTACCTCGCGGCGATCGAGGCGCGGCCTCAGGTGTACCGGTTCCTGATGCATCCCGCGGAGGGGGGTCAGGTCGGGGACCAGGGGTTCGACGTCGGCAAGCACAGCGCGCCGTTGCTCCGCAGGATGGGCGAGGAACTGGCCCAGGTCATCGAGGAGCGGCTCGATCTCGGGCCCGGCAGCCAACAGTTGGCTCGGGTGTGGGGGCATGGGATCGTCGGGATGATGCATGCGGCCGGTGACTGGTGGCTGGGTGAACGGCCTTGTTCCCGAGCCGAGTTGGTGCAGAGTCTGACGGACCTGTTGTGGGGGCGGCTGGCTGCCGCGGGGGACAAGGTGGGCGGTCCGGGGTTCTGACGGTTGTATGCCGTCTGCGGGTGAGTGGGGGCTGGTCGCGCAGTTCCCCGCGCCCCTAAGGGCGTCCACTTCCCCGGTGCCAAGAGGCTCGCGCTGCTTGCCGCATCAGGCGGCTGTGACGCCATCCCGTCAAGTGGTCCGCGTAGACCTTGCCGTCCACGTGGTCGCACTCGTGCTGCAAGCACCTCGCGAACCAACCGGTGCCGTGCACCGTCACCGGCTCCCCCGTCATCGTGAACCCCTCCACCACCGCGTGGTCGTAGCGTTCCGTTCCCGCCTCCAGACCCGGCAGGGACAGGCAGCCCTCGGGGCCGCGGATCACCACGCCGTCGGCCTCCACCAGGCGCGGGTTGACCACGTGGCCGAGGTGCCGGACGTCCTCGTCGTCCGGGCAGTCGTACACGAACACCCGCAGCGACTCCCCCACCTGGTTCGCCGCGAGGCCCACGCCCTGGGCCGCGTACATCGTCGCGAACAAGTCCTCCACGAGCGTCGCCAGTTCCGGGCCGAAGTCCGTGACGTCC
>JABFXD010000671.1 GCA_013361925.1 Streptomyces sp.
CCGCGAGCTCTCCATCAAGCACGACGTCGACCCCAACGAGGTCGTCGCCGTGGGCGATGAGATCGAGGCCCTTGTCCTCCAGAAGGAAGACAAGGAAGGTCGCCTGATCCTCTCGAAGAAGCGCGCCCAGTACGAGCGTGCCTGGGGCACCATCGAGAAGATCAAGGAAGAGGACGGGATCGTCACCGGTACCGTCATCGAGGTCGTCAAGGGTGGTCTCATCCTCGACATCGGCCTCCGTGGCTTCCTCCCGGCCTCCCTGGTCGAGATGCGCCGCGTCCGCGACCTCCAGCCCTACGTGGGCAAGGAGCTCGAGGCGAAGATCATCGAGCTGGACAAGAACCGCAACAACGTGGTCCTGTCCCGCCGTGCCTGGCTGGAGCAGACCCAGTCCGAGGTCCGCCAGACGTTCCTCACGACCCTCCAGAAGGGTCAGGTCCGTTCCGGTGTGGTCTCCTCGATCGTCAACTTCGGTGCCTTCGTGGACCTGGGTGGCGTCGACGGTCTGGTCCACGTCTCCGAGCTGTCCTGGAAGCACATCGACCACCCGTCCGAGGTTGTCGAGGTCGGCCAGGAAGTCACCGTCGAGGTCCTCGACGTCGACATGGACCGCGAGCGTGTCTCCCTGTCGCTGAAGGCGACCCAGGAAGACCCGTGGCAGCAGTTCGCCCGCACGCACCAGATCGGTCAGGTCGTGCCCGGCAAGGTCACGAAGCTGGTTCCGTTCGGTGCGTTCGTCCGCGTGGACGAGGGCATCGAGGGTCTGGTCCACATCTCCGAGCTGGCCGAGCGCCACGTGGAGATCCCGGAGCAGGTCGTCCAGGTCAACGACGAGATCTTCGTCAAGGTCATCGACATCGACCTCGAGCGCCGCCGCATCAGCCTCTCGCTGAAGCAGGCCAACGAGTCCTTCGGTGCCGACCCGGCCTCGGTCGAGTTCGACCCGACCCTGTACGGCATGGCCGCGTCGTACGACGACCAGGGCAACTACATCTACCCCGAGGGCTTCGACCCCGAGACCAACGACTGGCTCGAGGGCTTCGAGTCGCAGCGTGAGGTCTGGGAGAACCAGTACGCCGAGGCGCAGTCCCGCTTCGAGCAGCACCAGCAGCAGGTCATCAAGAGCCGCGAGGCCGACGAGGCCGCCGCTGCCGAGGGTGGCGACGCCGCCGGTGCGGCTCCGGCCGCGGGTGGTGGCGGCGGTTCGTACTCCTCCGAGGGTGCGGACACCTCCGGTGCGCTGGCTTCCGACGAGGCGCTCGCCGCGCTTCGTGAGAAGCTCGCGGGTGGCCAGAGCTGAACGCTGCCGCTGAGGCTTAGCAGCTAACTGAGGGGCCGTACCTTTCGAGGTGCGGCCCTTCAGCCATGAAAAGGGCCTAAGAGGCGGCTGATCAGAGGTCCTCGTGGGAATGCCCCTGCTCCAGGGGGCGTTGAAGCGTATGAACACGAGGAGGAGCGGTCACTGTGCTTGATCCGCAGGGTTTGTACGCATGGGAGCCGAAGGGCCTGGCTGTCGTCGACATGGCGCTCGCCCAGGAGTCGGCCGGTCTTGTCATGCTCTACCACTTCGACGGATACATCGACGCGGGTGAGACCGGCGACCAGATCGTCGACCGTGTGCTCGACTCGCTGCCCCACCAGGTCGTGGCCCGCTTCGACCACGACCGGCTCGTGGACTACCGCGCCCGCCGTCCGCTGCTCACCTTCAAGCGCGACCGCTGGACGGAGTACGAGGTCCCCTCGATCGAGGTGCGACTCGTCCAGGACGCCACCGGGGCGCCCTTCCTGCTGCTGTCGGGTCCCGAGCCGGACGTGGAGTGGGAGCGCTTCGCGGCGGCCGTCCAGCAGATCGTGGAGCGGCTCGGCGTCCGGCTGTCCGTGAACTTCCACGGCATCCCCATGGGCGTCCCGCACACCCGCCCCGTCGGCCTCACCCCGCACGGCAACCGCAACGACCTGGTGCCGGGCCACCGCAGCCCCTTCGACGAGGCGCAGGTCCCCGGCAGCGCCGAGTCGCTCGTCGAGTACCGCCTCATGGAGGCCGGACACGACGTCCTGGGCGTCGCCGCGCACGTCCCGCACTACATCGCGCGCTCCCCGTACCCGGACGCGGCCCTGACCGTCCTGGAGTCCATCACCGCGGCCACCGGTCTGGTCCTGCCCGGCATCGCGCACGCGCTGCGCACCGACGCCCACCGCACCCAGACCGAGATCGACCGCCAGATCCAGGAGGGCGACGAGGACCTCGTGGCCCTCGTCCAGGGCCTTGAGCACCAGTACGACGCGGCGGCGGGCGCCGAGACCCGCGGCAACATGCTCGCCGAGTCGACCGACATCCCCTCCGCCGACGAGATCGGGCTCGAGTTCGAGCGGTTCCTGGCCGAGCGGGAGGGCGACAACTGAGCCCTGGGGGGTGCGCTGTCAGCGGCACCGCCTAAGCTGCGGCTCATGCTGAAGGTAGGCCTGACCGGTGGGATCGGTGCCGGCAAGAGCGAGGTGTCGCGGCTGCTCGTCGAGCGGGGTGCCGTGCTGATCGACGCGGACCGAATCGCGCGCGAGGTCGTCGCGCCGGGTACGGACGGGCTGGCGGCGGTCGTGGAGGCCTTCGGAGCCGAGGTGCTCGCCGCCGACGGCAGCCTGGACCGGCCGAAGCTGGGGTCGATCGTGTTCGCCGACCCCGAGAAGCTCGCCGTGCTGAACGCGATCGTGCACCCGCTGGTCGGCGCCCGCTCCCGCGCCCTGGAGTCGGCCGCCGCCGAGGACGCGGTCGTCGTCCATGACGTCCCGCTCCTCACCGAGAACGGCCTCGCCGCGCTCTACGACGTCGTGATCGTCGTCGACGCGAGCCCGCAGACCCAGCTCGACCGCCTCGTCCGGCTGCGCGGCATGACCGAGGACGACGCACGCGCGCGGATGGCCGTCCAGGCGACGCGCGAGAAGCGCCTGGAGATCGCGGACATCGTCATCGCCAACGACGTACCCCTGGAGGACCTGCGGCGACGCGTGGCGGACGTGTGGGACGAACTCGTACGAAGGGCCCACGCGCCCCACCCGTCCCACGGCTCGCCCCGGACGTCCCAGGAATAGCGGGCCCCTGTCCGGGCGTTGAACCCTTCCAGTGAGGGAAGGACTCTGCCGTGCCCGAGACCAGCGGTTCGACCGGACGTACTCCGGAGACGCATGTCATCGACTTCCGTGCCGCCGAGCAGCTGCTCGCCGCGCGGGACCCGCAGGGCGCGGTGAAACTGCTCGACCAGGTGATCGCCGCGCATCCCGAGAACACCGCCGCCCGTCTGCTGCGCGCGCGTGCCTTCTTCGCGGCCGCGCAACTGCGGCCCGCGGAGCTGGAGTTCACCATCGTCCTGGAGCGCGAGCCGGACAACGCGTTCGCACACTTCGCGCTCGCCCGCACCTATGAGCGTCAGGCCCGTCCCGACCAGGCCAAACGCCATTTCCGGCTGGCCGCCGCGCTGGACCCGAACCCGCAGTACCTGAAGGCGGCACGGTTCGAGTCGTGAGGCTCCCTAGGGGCGCCGGTTCGGGTACCGGTTCTCCGGTGGCCGGTACGGCGGGACGTCGGGGCCCGGCTGGTAGTGCGGGCCCTGGCGGATGTGCCGGAGGATCAGGGTCAGATCGACGGTGACCACCAGCCACAGCACCCCGCAGGCCGCGGCCCACCCGGGACGGCCGGCGAGGGCGAACGCGGCCGTACCGAAGATCGCCCAGACCAGCCCCCACACGCTCAGCCAGAACCGGGCCCGCAGCGCACTGCGCGCGGTCGTCGGCTCACTGCCCGTACGCATCGGGACCACGACTCCTCTCTGCCAAGGTACTCCTGGTACTCCGGGCACTCCTGCGCACTGCTCGTGGTCTTCGTATCCCTTGTACCCCTCGTACCCCTTGCCGGAGGGCATGTGCTGCCGGACACCGATGAGCTCGCCGAGGTGCTGCTCGACCTCGCGGTACCGCACGAGGACATCAACGCCCTCGTCGCGCTGCGCCGGACGGTGGTGGCCGACGCGGGAGTGCTGCGGCTCCTCGAGGAGTGCGTCGAGGCGCTGGTGCGCGACATGGGGGAGATCGTCGAGTACGGCGACGGGCTGCAGCTGGGGCATCGGGTCGCCGAGGTGCCGGCGGCGCTGCGCCGGTCCTTCGCCGCGTACGTGTGCGTCGCCGCCCTTCCGCACACGCGCGCGTACCACCGCGCACGCGGTGTCCCCGCCGATGTCTCCCGGCGCACCCTCACCGACCTCGGCCGGAACATGGCCGTCCACCGCAGACGGCACGGGACGTGCGGAGTCCAGTCCCCGCAGTGGCTGGTCCTCCACTTCCGCGGTGAGCTCTACCAGTTGGGGCGACTGCACTTCCAGCGGACACGGCTCTGGCGACGGGCGGCGCGCGAGCTCACCGCGGCCGGGATGGAGGCGGCTGCCGGGACGCTCTGTCTGGACCTTCACATCCCCGACTACCTCGGCCCGCTGACCCCGGCCGCGTGCGACCGTGCGGTGGCGCTGGCGGGTGCGTTCTTCCGGGCGCACTACCCGGAGGAGGAGTACCGGGCGGCGATGTGCCACTCCTGGCTGCTGGACCCGCAGTTGAAGCGGTATCTGCCCGCGGACTCCAACATCGTCCGCTTCCAGGAGCGGTTCCGGCTCACCGCGCAGGACACCGAGCCGGCCGACACCGAGCCGGTCCAGTTCGTGTTCGGGGACCCCGAGCTGCCGGTGGAGACGCTGCCGCGGCGCACGTCGGTGGAGCGGGCGGTGGGGGACCATCTGCGGTCGGGTGGGCACTGGTATGTCGGGCACGGGTGGTTTCCGATGCCGACGGGGGCGGGGGCGGGAGTGCTCAGGGGTCGCTCTGACGGGTGAAAGTGTTCGGCCGGGGAACGGGCGTGCGGGCGCGGGCCGTTGGGCGGACATGGAGCTGAAAATGCGTGAGGGGTATGAGGGCACCGGTCCCGGGGCGATCACTCCGGACGGCTGCGCGGTGGAGCTGTACGCGCGGCTTCCGGTGTACGACGAGCCGGACATCATCGCCGCGGCCGTACCGGCGGGGGCACACATCCTGGAACTCGGCTGCGGTGTCGGGCGGGTGACCCACCCGCTGCTGGAACGGGGGTTCAGGGTCACGGCGGTGGACGAGTCCCCGCAGATGCTGGCCCGCGTCCAGGGGGCGCGGACGATACGTGGCACGGTCGAGGACCTGGACCTGGCCGAGACCTTCGACGTGGTGATGCTCGCGTCGTTCCTCGTGCACACCGGCGATGCCGAGGTGCGGCGCGGGATGCTGCGCGCCTGTGCCCGGCATGTGGCGGAGGGCGGGTGCGTGCTGATCCAGCGGGAGGGCGAGGACTACCACACCGACCTGCCGCGCGAGCGCGTCGACCCCAGTGGTTTCACCGTCCGGATCGTGTCGGCGGAGCCGGTCGGGGACGGGGTGAACGCGGTGCGCGCGGAGTACGAGTTCCCGGACGCGGTCTGGACCCAGACGTTCCTGGCGCGGCCGTTGACGAAGGAGCAGTTCGAGGAGGCGCTGCGGGAGGCGGGGCTGCGGGTGGACAGGTATCTGACGGAGGACCGGATTTGGGTGCGGGCGGTGCGCGCGGAGGGGGCGGAGGCCGCCTAGAGGGGGAGCGGGGCGCGGGCGGCGACCGGAGGTGAAGTCGCCGGCCGGGTGGCGATGAGTTTCGGTGCGGGGGCCGGTCTATCTCTGTGACAGCACAACGGACCGCTTCCCACAGGAGACCCCGATGTCCGAGACCACCGCCCCCGTCACCACCGCCGCGTCCCTCAACTCCGCTTCCGGTACCGGTGCCGTTGTCGCCGAGTCCGCGACCGCCCGCGGCCGTCGCGCCCGGATCGCCCTGCGCACCATTCAGGTGCTGCTCGCCCTGTTCTACGCGTTCGCGAGCGCGCTGCCCAAGCTGATCGCGCACCCCTCTGCCGCCGACGCCTTCGCGGAGATGGGCTGGGGCGACGCGGGGATGTTCACCATCGGCGCGCTCGAACTCGCCGGTGCGGTCGCGCTGTTGATCCCGGTGCTCCAGTCCGTGGCGGCGGTGGCGTTGAGCGGGCTGATGGTGGGCGCCTTCGTGGTCCAGGTCTCCTACTTCGACGGGGAGAACGCCGCGACACCACTCATTCTGATCATCCCCCTGGCCCTCATCGCCTGGGCCCGTCGCAGCCACAACGCACAGCTGCTGCGGCTGATCCGACGAGGGGCGTGACGGGTGCCCCTGGCCCTGCCGGGCCTCGCCCTCGATCGCCGGACGGACTGGTCGACCCAGCCCGTCCGGCGATCGGGGACGAGGCCCTTCCGGCGGTCACCGTCCCCCTGCGCGTCCGTCCGTCGCTCCCGTAGGCCCGCCCATGCCCCGCAGGCGCTCCATGTCCCGACGGTCCCGCTTGGTGGGTCGCCCCGCGCCCCGATCGCGGATTCCGGCCGGCGCGACGGCCTCGCGCGGCGGAGGCGGCGGGCTGTTGTCGACGTAGCACTGCACGGCGACCGGGGCCCCGACCCGCTTTCGGATGAGGCGCTTGACGACGACGATCCGCTCACGGCCTTCGTGCACCAGACGTACCTCGTCGCCGACGCGGACGGAGTGGGCGGGCTTGACCCGGTCACCGTTCACTCGGACATGGCCGCCCTTGCAGGCGGCGGCACCGGCGGACCGGGTCTTGATCAGACGGACGGACCAGATCCAGCTGTCGACGCGCACCGTCTCGCCCTGCTGCGGCCCGGCAGCCTCGGCGGCGGCCACCGCGGCGGCGACCTGCGGGTCCGTACCGGTTCCGGCAGCGATCTGTGGACCGGTATCCGTCCCGGCGGCGACCTGCGGTTCCCCGCCCGCTCCGGCGCCGGTCGTGACCGACTTGTCCCCCGCCCCGGTCGGCCCCGCCCCGGTACGGCCCCGGGAGTCCTCGTCGGCGCTCACGGCGTCGCCCACACCGTCCTCCACGCGTTCAGCAGCCATGCCCCGACCTTAGCCGCCCGGCCCCATCCACCCCGACGGGATTTCCCCGCCGAGCCCAGTCGGCCTCCGACCCCAGCCGGCCTCCGACCCCAGCCTGCCTCCGCGCCCAGCCTGCCTTTGGGCCCAGCCTGCTCCGTGCCCAGCCTGCCTTGGCTCGGTGCCCAGCCTGCCTTTGGGCTCGGTCGACCTCCGCCGACCTTCGCCGCGCCCCGTCGTGTCCCGTCCGGCCGGGATTCCGGGGCGGCCCGGCGGTGGTCGTACGGTGGTGACGTGGATGCTCTTGGCGATCTCGACCGGCGTATCGCGGGCTGCCGGGCCTGTCCTCGCCTGGTCGACTGGCGTGAGGACGTGGCTCG
>JABFXD010000403.1 GCA_013361925.1 Streptomyces sp.
TCCGGCTTGTCCTCGTCGCGGTGTGTGGCCGTCGGCAGCGCCGCACCCAGCAGTGCCAGTCCGACCGCAGAGGTGAGGGCGCAGCGCCTGACCCGGGGCCGCGTACACAGCTTGGCCAGCATCAATGCCTCCAGGGGCGCCCACAGCGGACCGGGGAACGGCACCCACGATCACGATAAGCGGCCCCCTGGAGGGTCGCCTCCCGGCGGGCGGGATCATATGAAGTGCCTTATCCTGCGCCCCTCCATGCGTATTCGACGGCTTTACGGCTAGTTCGACAACCGTGACGCTCGATGGGGTGAAAGGCCGATAAGCCATAACTCGGATGGTTCGTCTGCGTTTTATCCGGTGCGGGTGACCGCCCGCGACCCATGTCTGGAAGGCAGGGAACCTATGAAACGGGTTACCCGAAACGGTGTGATCGCCGTCGCCGCGCTGTCCGGCGCCATGGCTGCGTCGATGCCGGCGTTCGCCGACTCGTCGGCGGACGGTGCCGCGGCCGACTCGCCCGGGGTGATCTCCGGCAACACGATCCAGCTGCCGGTGCACGTGCCGGTCAACGTGTGCGGCAACACCGTGAACGTGGTGGGGCTCCTCAACCCGGCCGCGGGCAACAGCTGCGTCAACGAGGGCGGGGCAGGCTCCTCCGCACCGGCGGGCGCCGCGGCCCGGGGCGACGGGAAGGACTCGCCCGGTGTGATCTCCGGCAACGGGGTCCAGCTCCCCGTCCACCTCCCCGTGAACGTCACCGGCAACAGCGTGAACGTGGTCGGCGTCGGCAACCCGGCCACCGGCAACACCTCCACCAACACCTCAGGCGGCCGGCCCCCGAAGACCCCGGTGCACCCGGCCCCGAAGCCACCCGCCCCGCCCAAGGCGCACCCGGGCCCGAAGACCCCCCGACCCGGACCCCGGCAGCCCGTGGCCTCCCTCGCCCACACCGGCAGCGACCTCACCGTCCCGGCCGCGGCGGGCAGCGCCGCGCTGCTGCTCGGCGGAGCGGCGCTGTACCGGCGCTTCCGCCCCGGGTCGCAGCGCTGAACGCATCGCTTTCCAGAACGACGGAAGACCCTGCCGGATGGCGACCGGCGGGGCCTCCGCCGTGTTCACGAAGGCGCCACGGTGGCTGTCAGCAGGACCATCCCCGAGTCCCCGTAGTCCGGCAGCGTCGGATCGGAGTCGATGTGATGGACCGTCAACTCACTGGTGAGCGGGGCGAATGCGGACCTCACCGTCTCGGGCTCCACGGGACACCCCGGCCACCTCGACGCCGGCCCGATCCGGTACGTCGGCATGTTCTCCATGAACGCCGCCACCAGATGCCCGCCCGGCGCCACACACCGTACGAACGCCCGGCAGAACTCCGTGAACTCCGCGCGGTCCTCGGTGGCGCCCTCCGCGACGAAGTGCATGGACGCGAGCCCGTACCCGCCCCGTTCGAGGTCACGGACGTCCTGATGCACGACGTGCACCCGCGCCAGTGATCTGGCCAGCGTCGAGGGCAGTTCGGGGTTCAGCCGCCGGCACAGGGCGTGGAAGGGCAGCCAGCTCGCCTCGGGCCCGCACAGGATCTGCCGCTCCAGATAGGCGATGTTGCCGGCCCCCGCCTCCACGGCCTCGATCCGCCGGCTCGCGGCCGACGCGAGGATCAGCGGGTAGAGGTTGGGGCCCGCACCGAACTCCACCGACCGTGAGATCTCACCCGGTGCGAACCGGCGGTAGAACGCCGAGTGGTGCGCGATGACCGCCGCGTCCGAGGGATGCAGCTCGCGGTAGTTCTCCGCGAGGTAGTCGGCGACCGGCCACCGGTCCCAGTCCACGTCGTCGTTGTGCGTCGCCATCAACTCCTCACCCCTCACTCCTTGGACCGCAGCCGGAACCGCGCGGCCAGCCGCGACAGGGTCGCGGTGAGCCGCTCGATGTCCTCGTCGGAGTTGAGAGCCGTGATCTGGACTCGGAAGCCCACCCGGTCACGCGGTACGAGGGGATAGGCCGCGAGCGTGACATAGATGCCCTCCTCCCACAGGAACGCGCCGACCGCGTCGAGGTCGGACGGGTCCGCCAGCGGAATCTCCAGGATCGGCAGCCGGTCCGTGTTGAGGGTGCGCACCTCCAGGTCGTCGAGATGGTCGAGGACCCGGACCGTCTTGCGGTACAACTCGGCCCGGATGCCGTCACCGCGACGCTCGTTGACGTCCAGACCGGCGAGCACGGTCGCGAGGGACGCGGTCGGTGACGGGCCCGAGTAGAGGTAGGGAGCGGCGGCCGTCTTCAGCCGGCCCTTCAGCTCCGTCGGCAGGGCGAGGAACGCCAGCAGCGACGAGTACGCCTTGGAGAAACCGGCGGTGAGCACGATCCCGTCGTACGACTCCCCGGTGTGCCGCACCACGCCGTTGCCGCGCGCACCGTACGGGCAGGACTCGTCGGGGACGCGCTCCCCGATGACCCCGAACCCGTGCGCGTCGTCGATGTAGAGCGTCGCGCCCCGGGCCCGGCACACCGCCGCCAGCGCGGGCAGGTCGGGCACGTTGCCGCTCATGCTGTTGACGCCGTCCAGGCACACCAGGCGGGGCCCGCTGCCGGGCACCGCGGCCAGCAGACCGTCCAGTTCCTCGGGGCGTTCGGCGTGGAAGCGCCGCAGGGTGGCGCCCTGACCGCGGGCGACGACACACCCGTCGTAGACGGTCCGGTGCGCGGTCGCCTCGACGAAGACATGACCGCCCTCGGCGAGGACCGGGATCACCGAGGAGTGGATGAGCGTCAGCGTCGGCAGCAGCAACGTGTCGGGCGCGCCGAGGAGTTCGGCCAGCCGCTCCTCGATCTCCGGATACGGCCGCGGACTGCCGATGAGCCGCGACCAGCTCGGGTGGGTGCCCCAGCGGCGCACCATGGGCTCGATCCGCGCCGAGATCTCCGGGTCCCAGTCGAAGCCCAGGTAGTTGCAGGAGGCGAAGTCGATCAGCCAGTGGCCGCGGCTGCGGATGTGCCGGCCCCGTACCTCGTCGAGGACGGCGTCGGTCATGAGGCTGGTGCGCCGCAGATGCTCCAGGTCGGCCCAGCGCACCGCCCGCTCGCCGCGCACCGGCGCCCTGCGGGGGGCGGGCGCGCCGTCGCTGACCGTCGCGCGCCGTACCCCGTCCCGCTCCCGCAGGACCCGCTCGCTCTGCTGCACCGTCATCGGCCGGGCGAACAGATAGCCCTGCCCGAACCGGCACCCCATGCCCAGCAGCAGATCCCGCTGCCCGGGCTCCTCGATCCCCTCCGCGATCACCTGCATCCCGAGGGTGTCGGCGATGCGCACGATGCCCTCGACCAGGGCGACCTGCTGGGGGTCGTGCGTGATGTCGTCGATGAACGTCTTGTCGATCTTCAGTACGTCGATCGGGAAGTCCCGCAGATAGCGCAGCGAGGAGAAACCGGTGCCGAAGTCGTCCACGGCGATGTGCACGCCCAGCTCCTTGAGCGCCTGCAGCACGCCCTGGATCTGGATGTCGTGGCGCAGCAACAACGTCTCGGTGAGCTCCAGTTGCAGCGATCCCGGCGCCAGTCCCGGCGTCCTGAGCGCCTCGCCGACCTGGTCGACGAAACCGGCGTCGCGGAACTGCCGGGCCGAGACGTTGACACTGACGTACGGCGGCTCGCCCGGCGCCGGCAGCTTCTGCAGCCCCGCGATGTCCTGGACCGCGTTCTCCAGCACCCAGGAGCCCAGCACCGCGATGTGCCCGGTCTCCTCGGCCAGCGAGATGAACTGCTCCGGCGACACCGGCCGGCGGCGCGGAGAGGGCCAGCGCACCAGCGCCTCGAAGCCGACCACCTCGCCCGCGGTGATGTCCACGACGGGCTGGTAGCGCAGCGCGAATTCCTTCCCCTCGACCGCCTGGGCGAGCCGGCTCTGCAGATCGTGCCGCTCGACCATGCGCGTGTGCAGCAGCGGCTGGAAACGCCGCCACTGCCGCTTGCCCGCCGCCTTCGCCGCGTACAGCGCGAGGTCCGCGTGGCCGAGCAGCTCCTCCGCGTCCGTGCTGTCCCGGGCCGTGGCCACCCCGACGCTCGCGGACACCGTCACCGACTCCTCGCCCAGCACGAACGGCCGGGTCAGCGTCTGGATCACCTGTGCGGCGAGCAGCTCCGCGTCCAGCGGCTCGCGGGCGTCCTCCATCAGCACGGCGAACTCGTCGCCGCCCAGCCGGGCCGCCGTGTCGGTGCGCCGCAGCGCCTTGGCCAGCCGGCTGCCGACGGCCATCAGCAGATGGTCGCCCGCGGAGTGCCCGAGAGTGTCGTTGACCTGCTTGAAGTCGTCGAGGTCGATGAAGAGCAGACAGGTCAGGGAGGACTCGCGGCGGCCGCGCAGCAGGGCCCGCTCGATGCGCTCCAGGAGCAGGGTCCGGTTGGGCAGGCCGGTGAGGGAGTCGTGGAAGGCCCGCTGGGTCAGCTCGTGCTCCAGACGCCGCTGCTCGGTGACGTCCCGCAGGGTGACCACAAGGCCGGCGACGGTGCGCTCGTCCCGGAAGTCGCTGCACCGCACCTCCACCTCGACCCGGCCCTCCCGGTGCCGCACCCACCAGTGGTCGTGGGCGGCCCGCGGCCCGCTCTCGCGCACGCCCTGGAGCTCCCGGGCCGCGCGGTTGCGGTCACGGGGATCGACCAGGTCGGGCAGGGACGCCCCGACGAGTTCCGCGCCGCCGAAGACGGAGGCGGCGGACGGGCTGGCGTACCGGATGGTGTTGTCGTCCTCGACGATCAGGATGACGTCGGAGGTGTTGCGCACGAGGGTGCGGAAGTAGGCCTCGCTCTCCCGGCGGATGATCTCCTGGCGCAGCGCGACCCGCTCGACGGCCAGGCCCGCGTGCGAGGCGAGGATCTCCAGCGAGGCGCGGGTCTCGTGCAGCGGCTGGGGTGGCCCCGCGACCAGCAGGACCCCCGGGATCTGCGCGGCCGGACGGTCGGGCGGCGTCATCGGGCAGGCCAGGACGGCGGGCAGGCCCGCGAAGCCGACGGCGACGTCGGGGGCGAGCTCGCCGCGGGACACCATGCGGCTGCCGCCGGGGACGAACTCCGCGGCCCGCTCGGCCGGCAGCAGCACGGTGCGGTGCCGGACCGCGGGGCCGAGCAGGGTGTCGACGGCCGTCTCGCAGGACCGGGCGACCTCCTCCTGCCGGACCGCCGAGACCAGCGAGGCCCCCGCCCGGCGCAGCGCCAGTTCCCGCGCCACGGCCTTGCGGTGGACCACGACGATGCCCGCGAGACGCAGGATGACCAGCAGGAACAGCACGCTGGAGAAGGCGGCGATGACGGAGGCGTGATGGGGCGAGCCGCTCAGGCCCTCGTAAAGGAGGATGCCCGGCGCGATGAGCGTGGCCACGGCCAGCACGATCAGGCGGCGCGGCGGTGGCAGCAGCGACTGCTTCTGCGGTACGGCCGAGGTGAGGTCCACCATCGAGGGATGCAGCGCGGCCAGGCCCCACGCCGTGTAGAAGACGATCCACCCGGTGTCCAGCAGGGTGCCGGTCTCCCACATCGCGTTGAGCTGGAGGAAGCCGTACGCGATGTCGAAGCTGAGCAGCGTGGCGGTGCCGACGACCAGCAGCTGGACCGACCGGTTGGGGCCGTGGACCGGGCTCGGTGTCAGCAGCCGGGCCAGCAGGGCGAGGACGAGGACGTCACCGAGGGGGTAGGCGACGCTGATCGCCCGCTGCTGCCAGGTCAGCCCCTCCACCTCGGTGAGCGGCTGCACCAGGTACACCCACACCGGCAGCGCGAGACCGCTGGTCAGGATCAGGGCGTCCAGCAGACTCGGCAGGTCGTGCCCCGACCACCGGTAGCGGACCAGCCCTGACAGGCCGATCGCGAAGAGCGGATAGGTGGCGAGATAGCAGGCGTCCGCGGGGGAGGGGAACGGGTTGGAGGCGTCGAAGTAGTCCTCCAGCACGTTGTAGTACGTGTCGCCCGCGATGAAGGTCAGCAGACCGGCGGCGAGCACCCACCAGGGCCAGCGGTGCGCGGGACGGTGCAACCGGCTACCGGTGAGTACGGCCGCGACACCGCCGAGCCCGATGACGGCCCACAGCGGCGTGCGCGCGCTGGGAACCGTCAGATAGACGGTGGTGGCGACGGCGACCGCGATGATGTAGGCCGTCATCAGCCGGTGTGCCGGCAGCAAAGGCAAGCGCCTCCCCCTGTGGAGGAGACCGGGCCGTCCTACGTGGTCCGGGATCCTTACCGATCGTAGGCAGCTCACCCGTACGGCTGCATCCCGAGGCCCCGGGGCGTCACCGCCCGTGGAAGCGGCGGTGCAGCGCGTGCACCTCCTCCGCGAGCTCGGGCACCGGCCCGTCCACCACCACGTCCGGCGCCACCTCCCGCACCGGCAGGGGCCGCACCGGTGCCGAGGGCACGTCCAACTCCGTGAGCCAGCCGACCAGTTGCTCGGTGGAGGCCACGTACACGATGCGGCCGAGGCCCACCCAGGCATGCGCGGCCGCGCACATCGGGCAGTGCTCGCCGGAGGTGTACACGGTGGCCGCCGCCCGTTCCTCGGGCGTCATATGGGCCGCGGACCAGCGTGCCAGTTCGAACTCGGGATGCCGGGTGCGGTCCCCGGAGGCCACCCGGTTGTGATCCTCCGCGAGCACCGCCCCGTCCCCGCCCACGAGCACCGACCCGAACGGCTCGTCGCCGGCCTCCAGCGCCTCGGCGGCCAGCTCCACACAGCGGCGCAGGAACGCCAGCTCCCCGTCCTTCACGACCATGGCGTACGGCCCTCCTCGACCGGGCGTCCCGGCGACGCACCCGCACCATCATGGCCCGTAAAGGTGTTGCCCCGGGTGCCTCCTGGTGCTGGAGTGAACCCATGGATCATGCCGCGGTGCTCGCCCTGTACGACCGGGACATGCGCGAGGGCGCACAGCCGGACAGCCCGGAGTCCCGGATCGAGCGGACGGGGAAGGTGGTCCGGCAGGTCTCCACCGCGCACGGCTGGAACGGCGTGGTCTGGTCCGATCTCGACGACGGCGGCGCCGACGCGGCCATCGCCGAGCAGATCGCCTACTTCACCGGGCTCGGCCACGAGTTCGAATGGAAGCTCTACGGGCACGACCTGCCCGTGGACCTCGGACAGCGGCTCCGCACGGCCGGGTTCACCCCGCAGCCCGAGGAGACCCTGATGATCGGCGAGGTCAACGACCTCACCCTGGACGCCGAGCCGCCCGAGGGCATCCGGATCCTGCCGGTCACCGACCGGGCGGGCGTCGACCTCGTGGCCGACGTGCACGAGGCCGC
>JABFXD010000858.1 GCA_013361925.1 Streptomyces sp.
CACGCTGTACGGCTATCTGCTGCACGGGTTCGTCGCGCAGGGCTCCGAGCCCTGGGGCTGGTACGACCCCGCCTGGGTCCATGAACCCCTCGGGATCGTCGTCGTCACGGCCGTGGCCGCGACGGTGGTGACCGTGCTGTGCACCCCGCCGGTGCGCCGACTGTTCCGCTGCGTCATGGAGCCGGACCTCACCTGGGCCTTCCACGACCGAGGTGCGGCCCGCCGAACTCCCGTGTCACACGCGTTTGCTACGCTCCGGGAGCCTCCCGCGGGGGAAGTCCGGTGAGAGTCCGGCGCTGACCCGCAACGGTGTACGCGACGGCCTGACCCCCGTCTCGTGAGCCCGATCGCCTGTGGGTGGTGCGACCCGTTGACTGCTCGCCGTGGACTGCGAGAGGGGACCGCACGGCATGGCTGTCGTACGGGCTGCCTCTGACCGAGTTCCGCAGGCGGCCCCAGGCGAAGGACCGCCCGACCGTGCGCCGAAGTCCCACTCCCAGCCGAATACCCCTGCCGCCGTTGGTTCTTGGGCTCGTGCTGCTCCTCGTCCTGTCCCTCGTGGGCGGCGTCGGACTGGGTGCCGCCGGGATCCGGTGGGCGGACGTCCTCCGGTTCCTGTGGGCCGGGCTGACCGGCGGGACCGTGCACGCCGACGACGCCGCCGCGTACACCATCGTCTGGGAGATCCGGCTGCCGCGGGTGGTGCTCGGCGCGGTCGTCGGCGCGGGGCTGGCGGCCGTCGGAGTGGCCGTCCAGGCGATGGTGCGCAACGCGCTCGCCGACCCGTTCGTGCTCGGCATCTCCTCGGGCGCGGCGGTGGGCGCCAACGCGGTCATCCTGCTGGGGGCGTTCGCGGGGCTCGGCGTGTGGGCACTGTCGGTGTCGGCGTTCCTGTCCGCGCTGGCGGCCATGGTGCTGGTGTACGCGGTGGCCCGCTCGCCGCACGGGCTGACGCCGCTCAGGCTGGTCCTGACCGGCACGGCGCTGGCCTACGGCTTCGAGGCGGTGACGACCGTCATGGTGTTCGGGGCGGCGCGCGGCGAGGCGGCCCGGTCGGCGCTGATGTGGCTGCTGGGCAGTCTGGGCGGGGCGACCTGGACCCAGGTGCCGCTGGTCGCGGTGACCGTGGCGGCGGGGTGGGCGTGGCTGCGCCGACGGGCGGAGCCGTTGAACGCGCTGGCGATGGGCGACGAGACCTCGGCGGCGCTCGGGGTCCGACCGGGCCTGCTGCGACGGGAGTTGTTCCTCGTCACGGCCGCCGTGACCGGGACCGTGGTCGCGGTGAGCGGGGCCATCGGGTTCGTCGGGCTGATGGTGCCGCACGTCGTACGGATGCTGGTCGGCGCCGATCACCGGCGGGTGCTGGCCGTGGCGCCGCTCGCCGGTGCCGTCCTGCTGGTGTGGGCCGATGTGCTGTCCCGGCTGCTGCTCGCCCCCGCCGAACTGCCGGTCGGGGTGATCACCGCGGTGGTCGGGGTGCCCGCGTTCCTGGTGTTGATGCGGCGCGGCGGCTACGCGTTCGGAGGTCGCTGACATGCGGCTCGACATCGAGGACATGAGCGTCGCCGGGATTCTCGACGGGGTCCGACTCGCCGTGGACAGCGGGGCGTTCGTCGGGCTGGTCGGTCCCAACGGCAGCGGCAAGTCGACGCTGTTGCGCTGTGTGTACCGGGCGCTGCGCCCGGCCGTCGGCGTGGTGCGGCTGGCCGGGGACGACGTGCACGCGCTGCCGTCGAGAGCCGCCGCGCGAGTACTGGCCGCGCTGCCGCAGGAGTCGGCGGCGGAGTTCGACTTCACGGTCGCCGAGGTGGTCGCCATGGGACGGCTGCCGCACCGGGACCGTACGGCGGCGTCCGACGCGGAGATCTGCGGGCAGGCCATGGCACGGACCGGCGTCGGCCATCTCGCCGACCGGGGGTTCCTGGCCCTGTCGGGCGGTGAGAGGCAGCGGGTGCTGATCGCCCGCGCGCTCGCCCAGCAGGCGCGGGTGCTGGTCCTGGACGAGCCGACCAACCACCTCGACATCGCCCACCAGTTGGAGGTGCTGCGACTGGTCCGGGACAGCGGGGTGACCGCGCTCGCCGCCCTGCACGACCTCAACCTGGCCGCCGCGCACTGCGATCTCCTCTACGTGATCGCGGACGGCCGGATCGTCGCCTCCGGCCCCCCGCACGACGTGCTCCAACCCGGCCTGCTGGCCGAGGTGTTCGGCGTGCGCGCCCATGCCGTCCGGCATCCCGGGACCGGTGCCACGCAACTCCTCTTCGACCTTCTGCCCGCCGACTAAGGACCCCCATGCGCAAGTTGCTCGCCGCCGCCCTCTGCCTCGCCGCCACCGCCACCGGATGCGGCGCCTCGGTCGAACCGGCGAATGAGGCGAAGGACGCCAAATCCACCGCCGTCACCCTCACCAACTGCGGCCACGAGGTGACCTACGACAAGGTCCCCGAGCGGGTGGTCACCAACGACGTCGGCATCACCGAGCTGATGTTCGCGCTCGGCCTGGAGGACCGCATGGCCGGGTTCGCCATGCCCGACGACAAGGGCGATCTGACCGACGTGCCCTGGAAGGACGGCTACGACAAGGTGAAGTGGCTGTCCAAGGACCAGCTCACCAAGGAGAACGTCCTCGACGCCCGCGGTGACTTCGTCCTCGCCGGCTGGAACTACGGTTTCCGCGAGGACGCCGGCTTCACCCCGGACGCCCTGAAGAAGCTCGGCATCCCCTCGTACGTCCTCACCGAGTCCTGCCGCAACGGCCGTACCGAGACCGCGCGCGGCATCATGCCGCCCCTGGACGCCCTGTACACCGATCTCACCAACCTCGGAAAGCTGTTCGGCGTCGAGAAGCGGGCGGCGACACTGATCGCCGGCTTCAAGAAGGAGGTCGCGGAGGTCCACGCCCAGGCCCCGGCCAAGAGCCCCAAGGTCTTCCTCTACGACAGCGGCCAGGACCAGCCCTTCACCTCGGGCCGCTACGCCGCCCCCGACCAGATCATCAGCGAGGCCGGCGGCGTCAACGTCATGCACGACGTCCAGGACTCCTGGACGACCGTCGGCTGGGAGAGCGTCGTGGAGCGCGACCCCGACACCATCGTCATCTGCGACTACGGGGACGTGAGCGCGGAGCAGAAGAGGAAGTTCCTCCTGTCGTACGCCCCACTGCGCCATGTCTCCGCCGTCAGGCACCGGCGGATCTTCGTCCTCGACTACGTGGACCTGGTCGAGAGCCCGCGCAACCCGTCGGCGATCGCCAGGCTCGGCGCATACCTGCGGTGAACCCGCGTCTCAGGGACGCCAGTACAGCGAGGGATCGGGATGGTCGGTGAACCCCAGGTCGCGGTACAGGGGTTCACCGTCGGCCGAGGCGTAGAGGTCCACGCGGGCCACCTCGCGCTCCCGGAACCAGTCGAGCAGCTCCCCCATGATCGCGCGGCTGTGCCCGCGCCGCCGGTGCGCGGGGTCGGTGACGACGCCGATGACCTGGCCGATCCGGCCGTTGAGCAGGTGCGGGCCGGGCAGCCGTTGTTCGACGGCACCGATCCCGCAGGCGGCCAGGCGTCCGTCGTCGCCGTCCACGACGAGGACGCGCACGGTGTCCGCGGTCAGCTGCTCCCGCAGGACGACGGCGAGGGTGTCCAGCCACCCTTCCTCCCCCGGCGAGGAGTTGAAGAAGGAGTCGGTGAGCCCGTCGAACAACAGGGCCCGCAGGCGCAGCAGTTCGACGAGGTCGTACTCCCCCGCCTGACGGACTGCGGAGCGGATGGCGGTGCGTTGTCCCATGCCGACGAGCCTGCTGTAATGACCTTATGCACCTCAACCCTTACGGCGAGGATGCCGTGAACCTCGCCGCCGACCTGGCCAACCGCCGCCCGACCGACGCCGGGGAGCTCGCGGAGCGCTGCCGGGCCGCCGGGGTCGCGGTGGAGGGGCCGGTCACGCCGGAGGACCTCGACCGCGTCGGGGCGACCCTCGACGCGTGGGAGAAGGTCGTCGACGCGACCGACGAGTCCGAACGCGCCGCGCTGGTCAACGAGATGCTGGCCGCGACGACGGCCCACCCCCGTATGACGAACCATGTCGGCAGCGGCTGGCATCTGCACTACCGCGACGACGGCCGGCCGCTCGGCGCGGTCCTCTCGTCACTCATCTCGGTCGGCACGGCGCTGCATCTGACGGGCCGCGGCATGCACCGCCCCAGCCGCTGCGCGGTCGCCGAGTGCGCGGCGGTCTTCGCCGACACCTCCCGCACCGGCCGGCAGCGTTACTGCTCCCAGCGCTGCGCCAACCGCGACGCGGTCCGCCGCCACCGCGCCCGGGGCGTGCCGCCCGTCCGCTGACGGACGGCACCTCGCACGGTCAGCTCACTCGCCGACCGGCTTGCCGCGCTGCCAGGCCCAGGCCAGCCGGTCCGCGCCGGACTGGTTGGTGGTCTTCAGCGAGGGCTTGGCCGGGTCGCCGGTCAGCTCCTGTATCGAGTAGATGTCGTCGGTGCGCAGGCCCGGCCAGTACACCGAGCCCATCTTCAGCTCACGGAAGGTGTCGGTGACGGCCTGGATGTAGTTGACGAAGTTGTCGTCCGGGGTCTTCACGTTGTAGTTCAGGCCGGTCGTCATCGGAGCGCCGAACTCGTCCGCCACGGTCCGGCTGGCGCAGTCGCCGATGCGCACCTTGAGGTCGGCGACCCACTCGTCGTAGGTGGCGTACGACTTCCAGAAGCCGTAGTGGTGCAGGGAGAGGTACGTGCCCTTCAGACGCGGGTCGGCGCAGACCGACGTGACGTGGTCGTTGTAGCCGGCGCCGCTGACGAAGACGCGGTTGCGCGGCACGGACTTGTAGGTGTCGAGCCACTTGGCGGCGATGTCGGCCCACTCGGTGTCGGTGTAGCCGTGGGGCTCGTTCATCGGCTCGAAGTAGACCTTCGAGTTGCCCTTGTAGGCCTTGACGACCGTGTTCCACATCGGCCAGTAGGTGGTCTCGTCGTCGATGTAGCCGTCCTTGCGGTCACCGGTGCCCTCCCAGTAGGACACGATCACCTTGAAGCCGTGGGCCGTCGCGGCGTCGATGACCCCGCGGTAGGACTTCCAGTAGGAGCCGTTGACCGTGTACGGGTTGATCGGCAGCCGGACCGTGTTGGCGCCGAGGTTGGCGCGGAACCCGGAGATGATCCGGCTGGCCTTGGCATAGGTCTGGGCGTAGGTGTCGCTGGTCGACAGGCCGGACAGCTGGAGCAGGTCGTCGGCGAAGTTGTCGCGCGGGTCGGCCCAGTTGACCCCCTTGAACTGGGTGGTGTCGATGCTCGGCGCGGCGGAGGCGGGGCTGCCCGCGAGGCCGGCGCCGGTGACGGCGGCGATCGCGACCGCGGCGAGGGCGGCCCGCGTACGGGGCTTGAGGCGGGTGCTGACAGGGGTCTTGCGCATCGACGTACCCTTCCGGAGCGACAGGATGTTTACGTAAACATCACGGCGCCGGAATCGTGGCATCCGCCCCGACGACCGTCAAGGTTTCCCACACGTAACATCCCTTGCGACAGGGACGAGGTCCGTGACGGCCGAGGGAGGCACCAGTGGTGGAGCGAGGCGGTTCCGGGGTGCCCGGCGGGCGCCGTAGACAGCGGGTGTCCATGGCCGATGTCGCCCAGCGCGCGGGGGTGTCGTCGCAGACCGTGTCGCGGGTCTCCAACGGCCATCCCGGGGTGATCGAGTCGACGCGGGAGCAGGTCCTCGCGGCGATGCGGGAGCTCGGCTACCGGCCCAACAGTGCGGCCCGCGCCCTGCGTTACGGCCAGTTCAACACCATCGGCGTGATCCTCTTCGACCTGGCCTCGACCGGCAACAGCCGCACCGTGGAGGCGATCGCCACGCATGCCGCGGCCGAGGGGTACGCGATCACCCTGATCCCGATCGACGTACCGACCCAGGACAACGTGCTGGGCGCCTTCACCCGCATGGGAGAGCTGGCGGTCGACGCCGTCATCGTCATCATGGAGGTCCATCTGCTGGACACCGGCACGGTCCAGCTCCCGCCGGGGGCGCATGTCGTCGTCGTGGACTCCGACGCCGGCGACCGCTACAGCGTGGTCGACACCGACCAGGCCGACGGCGCCCGGAAGGCCGTACGGCATCTGCTCGACCTGGGCCACCGCACCGTGTGGCATCTGACCGGCCCCGAGGCCTCCTTCGCCGGGCAGCGCCGGACGCAGGCGTGGCGTGCGGTGCTGGAGGAGGCGGGGTGTCCGGTGCCGGAGCCGCTGCACGGGGACTGGACGGCGGAGTCCGGGTACGCGGCCGGGCTGGCCCTCGCCGAGCAGCCCGACTGCACGGCGGTGTTCGCGGCCAACGACCAGATGGCACTGGGCCTGTTGCGGGCCTTCCACGAGCGCGGGGTCGCGGTGCCCGGCGAGGTCAGTGTCGTCGGCTTCGACGACATCCCGGACGCCGCCTACTTCGTGCCGCCGCTGACCACCGTCCACCAGGACTTCACCGAGGTGGGCCGCCGCTGCGTCCAGACGGCACTCCAGCAGATCCGCACCCCGGGCGAAGTCCGGCCGGGCAACGACCTCGTCCCGACCCGGCTGGCACTGCGGGCGAGCACGGCACCGCCGCGGGCGGGGACCGGCGAACGCGCCGCCCACCCACGCGGCTGACCTTCCGGTTTCGCGGGCGGTGTCGTCGGCGCGCTGTCCGGCAGGGTGTCGGTACGACGGCCCGACGCGGGGGCACGGGCCTGGAGTTGGCGCCAGTGCGCCCTCGGTCTCCTCTGCGGCACCGCGTTCTGGTTCTCGTACGGCGGCCAGCGGTGCCGCCATCGGCGTCACCCACTGGGCGGTGCTGCGCGCGCTGGCGCTGCTGACCCGCGAGTCCGCCTATCCGCCGAGCACGATGGCGCCTTCTCGTGCGCGTGCGGCCTGGCGGTCGGTGCCGGGATCCTGCTCTGCTACGGCGTCGATCTCGTCGTCGCCGCCACCTCGACCCGCAACGCCGTCTGGCCGAGGCGAACGCCCGTGCCCAACTGCCTTGGCCACGACCGCCGTCGAGGCTGGACGCGGGGACGGGCCTGAGCGTGTGAGGCGTGGGCCCGGCCTTGGAGGGGGCCGGGCCCACGCGGGTTCAGGCGGTGTGGAGGGTCAGGCCGTAACGGTTGAGGATCTCGTTGACGGGCTGGAACCAGGTCTCGCCGCCGCTGGAGCAGTTGCCCCAGCCGCCGGAGGTGACGCCCTGGGCCTGGTCGCCGCTGATGAACGAGCCCCCGGAGTCGCCCGGTTCG
>JABFXD010000174.1 GCA_013361925.1 Streptomyces sp.
GCGGCTTCTCAAGGTCCGGGCGGGGCATGACGGCGAGGGGCAGCTCCGGTTATGGTCGCAGCGGCGCGACTGGCCTGACATGCGTGAGGCCCGGAGAGCAAGGGGAATGCAAGGTGGCTTTCGCTGCAGGCAACGGTGCCCACGGGGTGCTCATCGCCGCGGACAAGTTCAAGGGATCGCTGACGGCCGTGCAGGTCGCCGAGCGGGTGACGGCCGGGCTGCGCCGGGTCGCGCCGGACGTCGACGTGGCCGCGCTGCCCGTGGCCGACGGCGGCGACGGCACCGTGGACGCGGCGGTCGCGGCCGGGTTCGAACGGCACGAGATCAAGGTCGCCGGGCCCCTCGGCCAGGAGGTGACCGCCGCCTTCGCGCTGCGCGGCGACACCGCCGTCGTGGAGATGGCGGAGGCCAGCGGGCTCCAGCGGCTGCCCAGGGGCGTCTTCGCCCCCCTCACCTCGTCCACCTACGGCTCCGGCGAGCTGCTGCGGGCCGCGCTCGACGCGGGCGCCCGCACCATCGTCTTCGGTGTCGGCGGCAGCGCCACCACCGACGGCGGCGCCGGCATGCTCACCGCGCTCGGCGCCCGGTTCCTCGACAAGGACGGCGAGCCGGTCGCCCCGGGCGGCGGCGGTCTCGCCGAGCTGGCCTCGGCCGACCTGTCGGGCCTCGATGCGCGCTTCGCCGACGTGGAGCTGGTCCTCGCCAGCGACGTCGACAATCCGCTGACCGGCCCGAAGGGCGCGCCCGCGGTCTACGGCCCGCAGAAGGGCGCCTCCCCGGACGACGTGGAGACCCTGGACGCCGCCCTCGCGCACTACGCGCGCGTGCTGGAGGACACGGTCGGCGCCAAGGCCGCCGAGTACGCCGCGTCGCCGGGCGCGGGCGCGGCCGGAGGCATCGGCTACGGCGCGCTCCTCATCGGTGCCCGGTTCCGTGCCGGCATCGAGGTCATGCTCGACGTCCTCGGCTTCGCCCCCGCGCTGGAGCGGGCCGCCCTGGTCATCACCGGCGAGGGCTCCCTCGACGAGCAGACCCTGCACGGCAAGGCCCCCGCGGGCGTCGCCGCCGCGGCCCGCGCCGCCGGCAAGGAGGTCGTCGCGGTGTGCGGGCGCCTCGCCCTGCCCCCGGAGGCGCTCGGCAGGGCCGGCATCCGACGCGCGTACCCGCTCACCGAGATCGAGCCGGACGTGGCGAAGTGCATCGCCGACGCCGGACCGATCCTGGAGCGGGTGGCGGAGCAGATCGCGCGCGACTTCCTCAGCTGAGGAACTCAGCGGCGGGCCCCGGACAACCGGTACGCGTCCAGCGCCAGCGTCATCTCGATCAGGTCCCGCGGCCGGGCCAGCGACCGTGACGTCAGCTGTTCCAGGCGCCGCAGCCGGTTGAACACCGTGTTGCGGTGGCAGTACAGCCGTCCGGCGGCCCGGCCCGCAGAACCCTCGCAGGCCAGCCACACGTCCAGGGTCTCAAGGAGCACGGCCCGGTCGGCGGGCTCCAGCTCGAGCAGGCCGCCGAACACGTCCGCCACCAGCCGGTCGGCCAGCTCCGGCTGACTCACCACGAGCGCCGTCGGCATGCGCTGATCGAGGCGTACGACGGCGGTGCCGTCCGGCGGACAGGTCCGCAGCGCCAGCTCGGCCAGCCGCCGGGCCCGCCCCAGCTCGGCGAGGCCGGGCACCACCGGGCTGATCCCGCCGGGCCCCGAGCACCGCCCCTCCAGCACCCGCGCCACCCCGTCCAGGCCCTGACCGGGGGAGAGGGCCACCACCCCCACCTCGCCGTCGGCCCGCATCCGCCAGATGAACCGGAACCCGGCCCCCTGGACCGGCCGCTCGGCCGGCTCCCGCCGCTCGGCCCGCAGCACGACCACCGCGTAGGGGCCGTGCTCCGGCAGATCGAGCCCGGCCGCGGCACGGGCGGCCAGCCCCGGGGTCGCCTGGCCCTCCAGCAGCGCGTCGAGCAGCGCCTGCAACTGCTCGTCCGTCCGCCGCCGCAGCTCCGCCTCCGTCGCCCGGTACGCCTCCGAGGCCGCCTCAGCCTGCGCGTCCACCGCCGACCACACCATCGTCGTCGACCGCATGAGCGCCGCCAGCCGCTCCGGCTCCCGCCCGGCCGCGCCCTCCACGAGCGCGTCCCACACCAGATAGCCGGCGTTGCGGTAGGCGTGGACCAGCAGGTCCAGGGGCAGCCCCTGCCGAGCCCGCCGCCGTCCCGCGCCCTCGGCGCACTCCAGGTCACGGCGGGGCGAGTCCCGGGGCGCGGAGATCGTCTCGATCCCGATCCGTATCGCCTCCTCGGCCTCCCGCCACTGCTGGTCGTACGGCAGCACCTGCGCGTAGACGGGCGAGTGGTCGAAGAGTTGCCTGAGGTGCTCGTCGACAAGCTCCGGCACCCGTTCCAGCAGAGCCGTGCAGGACTCCGCGAGCAGCTTCCAGTCATGACCGGTCCGCGGCCGTCGCCTCCCCATGTCCGGAGGATGCCATCGCGACCCGGCCCCGCACAGGCCCCTGACACGCAGCGTTGTGCGCGCGCACAACGGCGGCACCGGCCCGCTGGGCACCCGCAGCGACATTGCCGCGGGCCGTGGACGCGCGCCCGCACCGGTGCTGGGGTGAGCGCCACACAGAGTGAGGACAGAAGGGAAGTCCATGGTCGGATCCGGACTCGTGGTGCGGGACCTGTCGGTCGGATACGGCCCCGTGCGCGCCCTGCGCCGGGTGTCCCTGGAGGTGCCCGAGGCAACCGTCGTGACGGTCCTGGGCTCCAACGGCGCGGGCAAGTCGACGCTGCTCCGCGCCATCAGCCGCACCCTGTCGTTCCAGGGCGGCGCGGTCACCGAGGGCGAGGTGAGCCTGGGCGGCCGACGGCTGGACCGGCTCCCGCCGGACCGGGTGGTCGCCGCCGGCGTCTGCCAAGTACCCGAAGGGCGCCGGGTGTTCGCCCGTATGACGGTCGCCGACAACCTGCGCGCGGGCGCCCTCGGCGGCGCCCGGGCGGGCCGCGCCGGCTCCCTGGCCCGCGTCCACGAACTCTTCCCCGTCCTGGCCCAACGCGCCCACCAGCGCGCCGGGTTGCTCTCCGGCGGCGAACAGCAGATGCTCGCCGTCGCCCGCGCCCTGATGGCCGCCCCGAAGGTCCTCCTCCTGGACGAACCCTCCCTGGGCCTCGCCCCGCTCATGGCCGAGCGGATCGCCGACACCGTCCGGGAGATCAACGCCCAGGGCACCGCGGTCCTCCTCGTGGAACAGAACGCCGCCCTCGCCCTGCGCCTCGCCACGCACGCGTACGTCCTCGAAGTCGGCGAGGTCACCCTGGAGGGCCCGGCCGCGGAACTGGCCGCCTCCGACGAGGTCCGGCGCCGCTACCTGGGCGTCGTGGACGAGGACGCGGCGGCCGACGCCGACCAGGTCGTACGGCGCACGCTGACCCGGTGGAAGGGGTGAGCCCATGGACACCCTCGACGTACGCGGCCTGACCGTACGCTTCGCGGGCCTCACCGCCCTCGACGACGTCTCCTTCACCGTCCGCCCCGGCACCGTCCACGCCCTCATCGGCCCCAACGGGGCAGGAAAGTCGACCTGCTTCAACGTCCTGTCCGGCGTCTACCGCGCCACCTCCGGCAGTGTCCGCTTCGGCGACCACGAACTCACCGGCATGCCCGCGCACCGCATCGCCGCTCTCGGGATCGCCCGCATCTTCCAGAACCTCGCCCTGCCACCCCGTGCCACGGTCGAGGACGCCCTGCTCCTCGGCCGCCACCGGCTCACCCGAACCGGCTTCGTGGCGGCCGGACTTCACCTGCCCTCGGCCGCCCGCGAGGAACGCGTCCACCGTGAACGCGTCCGTGAGATAGCCGAGTTCGTCGGCATCGCCGACTGTCTGACCCGCCCGGCGGGCTCCCTTCCCTACGGGCGGCAGAAGCTCGCCGAACTCGCCCGCGCGCTGTGCATGGAGCCGCGCCTGCTGCTCCTCGACGAACCCGTCGCCGGGATGACCGCCGACGAACGCCGCCGGACGGCCGCCGTGATCGCGGGCGTCCGCGACGGCCTCGGCATCTCGATCGTCCTGGTGGAACACGACATGGGGGTGGTGATGCGGCTCGCGGACGCGGTGACCGTACTGGACTTCGGGCGCCGGATCGCCGACGGCGCCCCCGCCGACGTACAGAACGACCCGGCCGTCGTACAGGCCTACCTGGGGGCCGGATCATGAGCACCTTCGCCGAAATCCTGCTGAACGGCGTCTCGTTGGGGTCGGTGTACGCGCTGATCGCCCTCGGCTTCGTGGTGATCTTCCGCGCCACCGAGGTCGTCAACTTCGCGCACGCGTCGCTGCTGTTGGCGGGCGGCTATGTCACCGCGACCCTCCACGACGACCTGGGCTTCTGGCCCGCGCTGCTGGTCGGGATCGCCGGCGCCGCGTGCGTCGGGGCGGCCGTGGAGTTCCTGGTCATGCGCCGCTACCGGGGCTCCGACCACAGCGTCCTCGCCATCGTCACCATCGGCGTCGACATCCTCCTCACCACCGAACTGACCCGCCGTATCGGCACGGACGTCCTGGCGCTCGGCGACCCGTGGGGCGACGCGGTGCTCAAGGTCGGGCCGATCTCCCTCGCCCACACCCGGATCGCCGCGTTCGTGGCCGCGGCGCTCCTCATCACCGCGTTCCTGCTGGTCTTCCGGTACACGTCCTGGGGCGTGGCGATGCGGGCGGCGGCGGAGAGCGCGGAGACGGCCGCGCTGATGGGCGTACGGCTGGGCAGGGTGTCGCTGGGCGCCTGGGCCGTGGCCGGGGGCCTGGCCGCCGTAGCGGCGCTGTTCCTGACCGTCTTCCCGACGCCGGGCCTGGAACGGGCCACCTCGCTGGCCGCGCTGAAGGCGTTCCCGGCGGCCATCCTCGGCGGCCTGGACTCCACGACCGGCGCCCTGGTGGGCGGGCTGCTCGTCGGCGTCACGGAGTCGCTGGCGACCGGCTACCAGAGCGATCTGACCTTCCTGGGACGCGGGTTGGGCGACCTCGCCCCCTACCTGGTCATGGTCGCGATCCTGCTCGTCCGGCCCGCCGGGCTGTTCGGCACGAAGGAGCTCGCCCGTGTCTGAAGCCCTGGTGAGACCGCTCCGGCTCCTCGGCGCGCGGACGTACCTGTGGACCGCCGCGACCGTCCTCCTCCTCGCCCTGCCCTTCTACCTCGACCGCTTCTGGCTCCAGGCCGGCCTCTTCGCCATGGCCGCCGCCATCGGCGCGATCGGCATCAACCTCCTCACCGGCGCCACCGGCCAGCTCTCCATGGGCCACGCCTTCTTCCTCGCCGTCGGCGCCTACGGCTACTGCGTCTTCGCCGCCGACGGAGCCGACGGGCTGACCGGCCTCGGCCTGCCGACCTGGCTCGCGGCCGTGCTCGCGGTGGGCGTCGCCGGAATCGCGGGCGGTCTCTTCAGCCCCATCTCCGGCCGCCTCAGCGGCGCTTACCTGGGCATCGCCACGCTCGCCCTCGTCTTCATCGGCCAGCACGTGATGTTCAACGCCCACGACCTCACCGGCGGCGCCAACGGCCGTGACGTGCCGCCCCTGAACCTCTTCGGCCTCACCTTCGACGACCGTGAACTCCTCGTCGCCGACGTGCCGTTCGGGTCCGTGGAGAAGCTCTGGTACGCCGGTCTGCTCGCCCTGCTGGCCGGCGCGCTGTTCGCCCGGGGTGTCCTGCGCGGCCGTCCGGGCCGGGCCATGAACGCCCTGCGCGACCATCGCATCGCGGCCGGGGTGATCGGGGTGCCGGTGGCCCGCCACCGGGCCGCCGTCTTCGTGCTGTCGTCGATGTACGCGGGCCTGGCGGGCGTTGTCCTCGCCCTGGTCTTCCAGCGGACCGTGCCGGACTACTTCGGCATCACCCTGTCCCTCGAATACCTCGCCATGATCGTCGTCGGCGGGCTCGGCTCGGTCTCCGGCGCGATCGCCGGGGCCGTGTTCGTCACCCTGCTCCCGCAGCTGCTGACCCGCTACAGCGACGCGCTGCCCCTGGTCTCCGCCCCGGGCACGGGCGGGATCGCACCGGGCGAGGCCGCCCGGTACCTCTACGGCGCCGCCGTCGTGCTGGTGGTGCTGTTCCTGCCCGGCGGCCTGGTCAGCGTGGCCGCCCGGCGTCGCGGCTCAACCGATTCCGGGGAGGAACGATGAACAGGACCCACGCGGCCGGAGTCACCGCCGGTGCGCTCGCCGCACTGCTGGTGCTCGCGGGCTGCAGCTCCAAGGCGAAGGACGACGACGCGGACAAACAGTCCGCCGGCGGGATCAAGACCGGTGAGGGCATCTCCGGCAAGACGATCAACCTCGGCGTCCTCACCGACATGACCGGCGTCTACGCCACCCTCGGCAAGAGCGTCACCCAGGCCCAGCAGCTGTACGTGAAGCAGCTGAACGCCGCCGGCGGCGTCTGCGGCTACCAGGTGGCCCTCACCATCCGCGACCACGGCTACGACCCGCAGAAGGCCGTCTCCGGCTACACCGAGCTGGAGCCGAAGGTGCTGGGCTTCGCGCAGTTCATCGGCTCCCCGTTCGTCGCCGCGGTCAAGCAGCGCGTCGACGGCCAGGACAAGGGCCTGGTGCTGCCGCAGGCATGGTCGGCGGCGCTGCTCGGCAGCCCGTACATCCGTGTCATCGGCTCGACGTACGACATCGAGACCATCAACGCCGTCGACTTCCTGCTCCAGGAGAAGGGGATCAAGAAGGGCGACAAGATCGGCCACGTCTACTTCGAGGGCGACTACGGCGAGAGCGCGCTGGTCGGTTCCCGGTACATGGCGAAGGAGGCCGGGCTGACCGTCGTCGAGCAGAAGATCAAACCGACCGACAACGACATGACCGCCCAGGTCGCCGCCCTCAAGCAGGCCGGCGTCAAGGCGATCGTCCTGAGCGCCGGTCCCCGCCAGGCGGCCTCACTCGTCGGGGTCGCGGCGGCGAGCGGCTTCGACGTGCCGGTCATCGGCAACAACTCGGCCTTCGCCCCCCAGCTCCTCGCCACCCAGGCGGGCCCGGCCCTGATGAAGAACTACTACGTGGCCTCGCCCTCGCTCCCCATCGGCGCGGAGACCCCGGAGGCCAAGAAGCTCGTCGCCGACTACCGGGCGGCCTACCCGAAGGACGCCCTCGACAACGGCATCGTCGCCGGCTGGACCGCCGCGTCCGCCTTCGGCGAGGCCCTGAAGAAGGCCTGCAAGAACAAGGACCTCACCCG
>JABFXD010000240.1 GCA_013361925.1 Streptomyces sp.
GCGAGCTGGTCCTCGTCCAGGTCCACGACGGCCGCGTGCAGGTTGGAGGCCAGCTGGGCGGTGGTCGCCGCCCCGGACAGGACGACCCCGGCCCACGGTCGGCGCAGGACGAGGGCGAGGGCGACCGCGTCACAGCCGAGAGATGTCTCCTCGGCCACGGCCTTCAGGGCGTCCGGAGCATGCGGGCCCGCGAGCCTGCCGTTGGCCATGCCCTCCTTGACGATCACCGTGAGTCCGGCGTCGTGCGCCTCGGCGAGGGCGGGGGCGGCGGAGGTCTCCAGGGCGTTGTACGTCGACTGGACGGTACGGAAGAGGGGCTCGCCGTCGACCGTCACCTCCAGGGCGGCGCGGATGGCGTCCGCCTGGGCGGGGCCGCTGGTGGAGAAGCCGATGCTGATGCCGTCGGCGGCGGCCTCGGCGAGCCTCGCGTGCAGTTCCTTGTCGGTGAGGGCCGGGCTGTCCGGGGTCACCGAGTGGATCTGGTAGAGGTCCAGTCGGTCGCCGAGGAGCTCGGCGGTCTCGCGGCGCTGGCGTTCGTAGGTGTCGAGGCCGTGGTCCTTGACCTCGTGCTTCTCGGCGTCCGTCGTCCAGGCGGCGGTGTAGGTGTAGCCCCATTTGCTGCCGATGACCACGTCGTTCCGGCCGGGGTCGGCGTTGAGCCAGTCCGCGAGGAACTCCTCGGAGCGGCCGTAGGAGCGGGCCGCGTCGAAGTAGCGGACGCCCTGGGCGTAGGCGGCGTCGAGGAGTTCGTGGGTGCGGGCGCGCAGCGATTCGACGCTGCGGTTCTCCGCGAGGCCCAGGTCTTCGTCGCGGCCGAGGTTGATGTAGCCGGGGCGGCCCACGGCCGCGAGGCCCAGTCCGATGTGGCAGGTGGGGGTGGTCGCTGTGGCCAGGCGGGCGAAGGGCATCGCGGGCTCCGTTGGGTCGGCTCCAGGCTGCTGACCAACTTAACCCGCGATGACCTTCGCTTCAGAGCTCGGGGTGTTGCGGTGCGTTCGCGGGTGCGGGTGCGTTGTGGCTTGTCGCGCAGTTCCCCGCGCCCCTAAAGACCCTTCGCCACTGCCCACTGGTGCTGTGCTGCCACGTTCGCCTTTACCTCCGCCAGCTGGATCGCCACCGCGCTCGGGGCCGTGCCGCCCCTGCCGTTGCGGGAGGCGAGGGCGCCCTTGACGTTGAGGACCGTGCGGACCTCCGGGGTGAGGTGGGTGGAGATCTTCGCGAACTGGTCGTCCGTCAGTTCGTCGAGTTCCTTGCCCTCGGCCTCGGCGGCCTTGACGCACTCGCCGGCGACCTCGTGGGCGACGCGGAACGGGACGCCCTGCTTGACCAGCCACTCGGCGATGTCGGTGGCGAGGGAGAAGCCGGCCGGGGCCAGTTCCTCCATGCGCTCGCGGTTGACGGTGAGGGTGGCCATCATGCCGGTGAAGGCGGGGAGGAGGACCTCCAGCTGGTCGCAGGAGTCGAAGACCGGCTCCTTGTCCTCCTGGAGGTCGCGGTTGTAGGCGAGGGGCAGCGCCTTCAACGTCGCCATCAGACCCGTCAGGTTGCCGATCAGGCGGCCGGACTTGCCGCGCGCCAGCTCCGCGATGTCGGGGTTCTTCTTCTGCGGCATGATCGACGAGCCCGTGGAGAACGCGTCGTGCAGGGTCACGAAGGAGAACTCCTTCGTGTTCCAGATGATGATCTCCTCGGCGATCCGGGAGAGGTTCACGCCGATCATCGCGGTGATGAAGGCGAACTCCGCGACGAAGTCACGCGAGGCCGTGCCGTCGATGGAGTTGCCGACGCTGCCGTGCTCGAAGCCGAGGTCCTTCGCCACCGCCTCCGGGTCCAGGCCGAGGGAGGAGCCGGCCAGGGCGCCGGCGCCGTAGGGCGACACGGCCGTGCGCTCGTCCCACTGGCGCAGCCGCTCGGCGTCCCGGGAGAGGGCCTGGGCGTGGGCCAGCACATGGTGGGCGAAGAGCACCGGCTGGGCGTGCTGGAGGTGGGTGCGGCCGGGCATCGCCACGTCCGCGTGGGCCTCGGCGAGGCCGACCAGGGCGTCCTGGAGGTCGGCGATGAGGCCGCCGATGATCCGGGCGTGGTCCCGCAGGTACATCCGGAAGAGGGTCGCCACCTGGTCGTTGCGGGAGCGGCCGGCGCGGAGCTTGCCGCCGAGGTCGGGGCCGAGGCGCTCCAGGAGGCCGCGCTCCAGGGCGGTGTGGACGTCCTCGTCGGCGATCGTGCCGACGAAGGAGCCGGCGGCGACGTCGGCCTCCAGCTGGTCCAGCCCGGCGATCATGCGCTGCAGCTCGTCCTCGGTGAGGAGCCCCGCCTTGTGCAGCACGCGCGCGTGGGCACGCGAACCGGCGATGTCGTAGGGAGCCAGCCGCCAGTCGAAGTGCACGGACGCGGACAGCTTGGCCAGGGCCTCGGCGGGACCGTCGGCGAAACGGCCGCCCCAGAGCCGGACGTCACCGCTGTTGCTGCTCACTTGCGTTGCTCCTCATCGCCGCATTCAGGGTTGTGCATGAGTGTTATGCATGAGTATGCAGAGCACTGCATGATTCGTCAATCTGACGTGTTTTTGGGATTCCCTTTGAACATGGGAAACCGCTTGCTCGTACCTCTCCCCGAACGCAGGCGCCGCGTTTGTACACACGACGAACACCACGACACTCCCGACCCTTGTGAGGCATCCGCATGTCCAGGGCCCTTCCGAAGTACAACAAGCGCCGCGTCGCGCTCATCGGCAGCGCTACCGCACTGGTGCTGACCGGTGCGGTGATCGCCGGTTCCGCCCTCGCCGGGGAGTCCTCCAAGAGCAGCGGCGACAACACCGCGCGCACCCTCGCGAGCCCCGGCACCATCACCTGCCCGGACGTCGCCTCCCAGCTCCCCGCCATCCCGGCGAGCGCGCAGGCGGAGATCGACCGCAACCTCGCCCTCCTCCAGACCCAGATCGACGAGGCCAACAAGCGTCTCGTCGACACCGTCGGCCAGGGCGGACCCAACTTCGTCCAGAACGCCATTCTGGGCCCGCTGGAGGACAAGCGGATCGCGACCGTCAACCGCATGGCCACCGCGATCGGCCGTACGGCGGAGAAGCCCCAGGGCCTTGACGCGCTCGCGCCCTGCACCCTCAACGCCGACGGCGCCGCGGACACGGGCGGGGAGGCCGAGGCCACGCCGAGCGCCCCCGCCTCGGAGGCCGCCGGGGACACGGGCCAGGACGCCGGGCAGGACACCGGCAACGCGGGCGAGGACGCGGGCAACGGCGCGGGCGATGCGGACAACGCCGGCGTCGGCACCATCACCTGCCCTGACGTCGCCTCCCAGCTCCCCGCGATCCCGGCCTCCGCGCAGGCCGAGGTGGACCGCAACCTCGCGCTCCTGCAGACCCAGATCAACGAGGCGAACACGCGCCTGGTGAACACGGTCGGCCAGGGCGGCCCCAACTTCGTCCAGAACGCCATCCTCGGCCCGCTGGCGGACAAGCGGACGTCCACGATCGACCGCATCGCCATCTCCATCGGCCGCACCGCCGAGAAGCCCCAGGGCCTCGGTTCCCTGGCCACCTGCACGCTCACCCAGTGACGTGACAGGTGCTGTGGCCGCCCCGAGTGATGCGCCGGCCGGGGCGGCCACGGCGGGGACCGGGGAAGCTGACCCCGCAATTCATTAGACAGGCGAAAGACCTGCGCCCATAATCGTTAGACATGGGAAAGACTTACGAGCGCATAGACGGCAGGCTGCGCACTTTCATCGAGGCGCAGCCCCTCTTCTTCACCGCGACCGCCCCTCTCTCCGGCGACGGCACGGTCAACCTCTCCCCCAAGGGGCTCAAGGGATCCTTCGCGGTCCTCGACGAACTGACCGTCGCCTACCTGGACTTCGCCGGCTCCACCGCGGAGACGGTCGCGCATCTGCGGGAGAACGGCCGGATCACGCTCATGTGGTGCGCCTTCCAGGGCCCGCCCAACATCGTCCGGGTGCACGGCGAGGGCGAGGCGGTGCTGCGCGACGACCCCCGCTTCCCGGAACTGCTCACGCATTTCCCGGACATCGACCCGGGCCTGCACGGCCTGCGGGCGATCATCGTCGTGACGGCCCGGCAGATCCGCGACTCCTGTGGCTACGCGGTGCCCTTCATGACGTACGACGAGGACCGCGATCTGCACGCCCGGCGCTTCGCGCGCGAGGACGACGAATCCCTGAGCGCCTACTTCGCCAAGAAGGAGCACATCGCGACGAGCCTGGATGGCCTACCCGGGCTGCCGTTGCCGCTGCCGCCCTCTACCGTCTGAGCCATGGGCTCCCCCGCCGTCGCCACGGCTCTCGTGTCCGCGTCCCTCCTCGTGCTCGGCGCCGCTCCCGACGGCGGGCACCTCCCGCTTCCCGCACGCATGGCCGACACCGGGGGCGGCAGCCAGCTGATCACCGCGGTGGCCGCCCGGAGCACCTCCACCTCCGGGACCGTCACCTGGTGGGACCTGCGCAACGGGCAGTGGGTGAAGGCGGGTTCGGCGAAGGCACGGTTCGGGGCGAACGGGCTCGTGGCGGGCGCCTCGCGCAAGCAGGGCACGAACACCACACCGGCGGGGCTGTACGAGCTGCCGTACGCCTTCGGCATCAAGGGCGCGCCGAGCGGGACCTCGTACAAGTACCGTCCGGTGCGGGCGAGTTCCTGGTGGTGCCAGGACAACGACTCGCGCGTCTACAACCGTTGGAGCGAGCCGCGCGCCAAGGACTGCCGGGCGGCCGAGTCCGAGCATCTGATCACGTACGAGAAGCAGTACGCGTACGCCATGGTGATCGGCTTCAACTACAGCCATCCGGTGCGTGGTCGGGGCGCCGGGATCTTTCTGCACGTCAACGGCGACGGCGCGACGGCGGGTTGTGTGTCCGTGCCGGCGGACGCGATGCGCCGGATCCTGAAGTGGGCCTCTCCCGGTCGGGAGCCCCACATCGCGATCGGTACGACGGGCGGGCCTACGGCGATCACCCGGTACTGAGCCGGACGGTGAAGGTGGTCGAGCCCGGCGCGCTCCGCAGGCTCACCTCTCCGCCGTGCGCCTCGGCCACCGCGGCCACGATCGACAGGCCCAGGCCGGCGCCGCCCCCCGGGGCGTCGGTGCGGCGACGGTCGGCTCGGGTGAAGCGTTCGAAGACTCCGGGCTGGATGTCCTCGGGGACGCCCGGACCGTCGTCGTGGACCGTGAGGACGACCCACGTGTCCTCGGTCTCCAGGGAGACCGTCACCTCGGTGCCCACGGGTGTGTGCCCACGCGCGTTGGCCAACAGGTTGGCCAACACCTGTTGCAGGCGGTGGGCGTCGCCGGTGACCGTCACCGGTTCCTCGGGGAGTTCCAGGGTCCAGCGGTGGCCGGGGCCCGCGGCCCGGGCGTCGGTGACCGCGTCCAGGACCAGCATCGTGAGGTCGACCGGGCGGCGCTCCAGGGGGCGGCCCGCGTCCAGCCGGGCCAGCAGCAGCATCTCGTCGACCATCTCGCCCATGCGGGACGACTCGGCGGCGATGCGTTCCAGGGCCCGGGTGATCTCCGGCGGGACCGGGCCCGGGTGCAGCAACGCCAGTTCCGCGTGGCCGCGCACCGACGCGACCGGGGTGCGCAGCTCATGGCTGGCGTCGGCCGCGAAGCTGCGCAGCCGCTCCTCGCTGGCGTGCCGTTTGGTGAGGGCGTCCTCGACATGGCCCAGCATGCGGTTGAAGGCGCCGGCGACCTGGCCGACCTCGCTGCGGGGGTCGGACTCCGGGGCCCGGGGCGGCAGCGCCACCTCGCCGCTGGCCAGCGGGAGTTCGCTGACCCGGGTGGCGGTCGCCGCGACCCGGCTCAGCGGGCGCAGCGACCAGCGCACCCACAGGGCGCCGACCACACCGGTGACGGTGAGGGCAAGGCCGAAGACGATCCCGGCGAGGAGTTCGAGCCGGTGGACGGTGGCCTCCACGGGCTCCATCGGCAGGCCGGTGATCAGGGTGTCGCCGTCGAGGCCGCTCGACACCAGCACGCGGTAGTCGTGCAGCGCGGAGAGGTCCACGGTGTGGCCCCTGCCGTCGGCCGGGATCGCGGTGAGCCGTTTCTCGTCGCGCTCGGTGAGGGTGACGTCCTTGGTGCCGCTCGGACGGACGACCGCCGCGTGGGTGGCCGTGCCGTCGACCAGCCGGGCGCCGAAGGTGCCGGTGGCCTGGCGGCGGGTGTCGCCGCGATCGTCGGCGTCATGGTCGCCGGATGTACCCGGCGGCTCTCCCTTGTGCTCCAGACTCACCGCGAACCGGTTCCCCGCCTCGGTCAGCTGCTCGTCGAGGCGGCCGGTGAGAAAGCCGCGCAGTCCGACGACGGCGGCCACGCCGACCGCGGCGCAGCTCACCGCCAGCAGCACCACCAGGCCGAGGGTGAGCCGGGCCCGCAGGGTGCGCGGCGGCACGGGCCTCATCCGGTCACCGGCTTGAGCACATAGCCCGCCCCGCGGACCGTGTGGATCATCGGCTCGCGCCCCGCGTCCACCTTCTTGCGCAGATAGGAGATGTACAGCTCGACGACATGCGCGCGACCGCCGAAGTCGTACGACCAGACCCGGTCGAGGATCTGGGTCTTGCTGAGCACCCGGCGCGGGTTGCGCATGAGGAAGCGCAGCAGCTCGAACTCGGTCGGCGACAGCTCGATGAGCTCACCCGCCCGGGTCACCTCACGGGCCTCCTCGTCCATGACCAGGTCGCCGACGGTCAGCCGCGGCCCCTCCTCCAGCTGGCGGGCCATGCCGGCGCGGCGCAGCAGTCCGCGGATCCGGGCGACGACCTCCTCCAGGCTGAAGGGCTTGGTGACGTAGTCGTCGCCGCCCGCGGTGATCCCGGTGATGCGGTCCTCGACCGCGTCCCGCGCGGTGAGGAAGAGCACGCACACATCGGGCTTCACGGTGTGCAGGGAGCGCAGCACGGCGAACCCGTCGGTGTCCGGGAGCATCACGTCGAGCACGACCGCGTCCGGCATCAGCTCCCGGGCCGCGGTCACCGCCGTGGCGCCGTCGCCGGCCGTGCGGACCTCCCAGCCCTCGTAGCGCAGGGCGCCGGAGAGCACCTCGGCGAGATCGGGGTCGTCGTCGACGACGAGGACACGCAGGGGCGTGCCGTCGGGGCGGGCGAGGGCCGGGCGGCCGGAGCGGGTGGTGTTCATCGCCCTCCCAGGATCACCCCTCGCGGGG